>DATJCF010000276.1:0-3504 GCA_035514935.1 Rhodanobacter sp.
CGGCCCCAACGCGCTATCCCTGTCTCCTGAATCCCGTGGCCGGCGCCACACTCCGCCAGCCCGCAACTCCCGAGGAAAAACCATGGCCAACACCATCGAAGTAAAAGTTCCTGATATCGGCCACGACAACGTGCCGGTGATCGAGGTGCTGGTGAAAGCCGGCGACACCGTGGAAAAAGAACAGAGCCTGATCACGCTGGAGTCGGACAAGGCGACCATGGAGGTTCCCTCCAGTGCCGCGGGTGTGGTCAAGGAGTTGAAGCTGAAGGTGGGCGACGAGGTTTCGGAAGGCGCGGTGATCCTTACTCTCGACGCTGCCGACGCTTCGCTCCCCTCTCCCTCCGGGAGAGGGGCTGGGGATGAGGGTTCAGGCGAAGCGAAATCTCCCGCTCCGGCCGCTACCCCTCCCCAACCCTCCCCTGCAAGCAGGGGAGGGAGCGCGCCCGTGCCGCAGGCCGCTGGCGCCAGTGGGCGCACGCCCGACATCGAATGCAAGCTGGTTGTCCTGGGCTCCGGCCCCGGCGGCTACACCGCGGCGTTCCGCGCCGCCGACCTGGGCGTCGATACCGTGCTGGTGGAGCGCTATGCCAGCCTGGGCGGCGTCTGCCTCAATGTCGGCTGCATCCCCTCCAAGGCGCTGCTGCATGCCGCTGCCGTGATCGATGAAGCCGAGGCGATGGCCGCCCATGGCGTGAGTTTCGGTGCGCCGAAAATCGATCTCGACAAGCTGCGCGGCTTCAAGGAAAAGGTGGTCGGCCAGCTCACGGGCGGCCTCGCCGGCATGGCGAAAGCGCGCAAGGTGCGTACGGTCGAGGGCGACGGCGTGTTCGTTTCGCCCAATGAAATGGAAGTCCAGACCAAGGACGGCGTGAAGCTGATCCGCTTCGAACACGCCATCATCGCCGCCGGTTCGCAGTCGGTGAAGCTGGGCATGTTCCCGTGGGATGACGAGCGCATCCTCGATTCCACGCGCGCGCTGGAAATGAAGGACGTACCGAAGAAGCTGCTGGTGGTGGGCGGCGGCATCATTGGCCTGGAAATGGCCACCGTCTACGCCGCGCTGGGCAGCGAAGTGACCGTGGTCGAGTTCATGGACCAGATCATTCCCGGCGCCGATGCCGACCTGATCAAGCCGCTGGCCAAGCGCCTTGGCAGCCGGGTCAAGGGCATCCATCTGAAAACCAAGGTGGTCAGCGCCAAGGCCACGAAGAAGGGCATCGAGGTCGGCTACGAAGGCGACAGCATTCCCGAAACCACGCTGTTCGATCGCGTGCTGGTGTCGGTGGGCCGCTCGCCCAATGGCGGCAAGATTGGCGCGGACAAGGCTGGCGTCGCGGTGACCGATCGCGGTTTCATCAACGTCGACACGCAGATGCGCACCAATGTGCCGCACATCTTCGCCATCGGCGATCTGGTCGGCCAGCCGATGCTGGCGCACAAGGCCACCCATGAAGCACACGTGGCGGCCGAGGTGGTGGCCGGGCTGAAGAGCCATTTCGATGCGCGGGTGATCCCGTCGGTAGCCTTCACCAACCCGGAAATCGCCTGGGTCGGCGTGACCGAACGCGAGGCGAAGGAAAAGGGGCTGAAGGTCGGCGTGGGCAAATTCCCGTGGGCCGCCAGCGGCCGCGCCATCGGCATCGACCGCACCGAAGGTTTCACCAAGCTGATCTTCGACGAGGAAACCCACCGCATCGTCGGCGGCGGCATCGTCGGCGTGAACGCGGGCGACCTGATCTCCGAGCTGGCACTCGCGATCGAGATGGGCAGCGAGGCAGCCGACATCGCCCTCACCATCCACCCGCATCCCACCCTGGGCGAGTCGGTGGGCATGGCGGCCGAAGTCTACGAAGGCACCATCACCGACCTGTACATCCCGAAGAAAAAGTGACATTGGGCAAACTGTAGGAGCGCACCCTGTGCGCGATGCTTTTGCTTCCGGTGTTCGTGGGAGCTGCCGAAGCCGCTGCCGCCGCGGAGCGGACAAGCATCGCGCACAGGGCGCGCTCCTACGGTGTTGGCGCCATGGTGTGACACACAAACAGATCGCCCTGCGTGGACTCGTCCTCCGCTTCGATGAAGCCGGACAAGCCCACGCCGACCAGCCGGTAGCGTGTGCCGTCGCCATCCACGCGATCGCGCAGCGCACAGGCGATATCGGCCAGCGCGCGGGCCGATGACGGCCGTGTTGCGGGTGTGAGGCTGCGGGTGAGGGTGCGGAAATCCGACGTCTTGAGTTTCAGCACCACGGTGCGCGCCACCCGGCGGTGCTCGCCGGTGCCGTGCTGGCGCAGGTGCCCGGCCCAGGCTTTCTCGGCCAGGCGGCGGATGTGCGGTTCGATCTCGTCCAGCGGCAAATCGTGCTCAAACGTGTCTTCGGCTGAAATCTGCAGGGTGGGGCGCTCGGGTTGCACCGCGTGGTCATCCATGCCGCGGGCCAGCTCGTGCAGGCGGCGGCCCCAACGGCCGAAACGCTGCTCCAGTTCGGCCAGCGCATGCCGTCGCAGGGAGCCCACGGTATCGATGCCCAACGCCGCCAACTTCGCCTCCATCACCTTGCCCACGCCGGGCAGGCGGGCCACGGGCAGCGGGGTGAGAAACGCTTCGACCTGGTGCGGGCGGATGACGCACAGGCCGTCGGGCTTGTTCCAGTCCGAGGCGATCTTGGCCAGGAACTTGTTCGGCGCCACGCCGGCCGACGCGGTCAACGCCGTCTCGGCGCGGATCGCGGCGCGGATTGCCTCTGCGGTGGCGGTGGCCGAGGGCAAGTCGGTTTTCGGGTGGGTGACGTCCAGATAGGCCTCGTCCAGCGACAAGGGTTCGATCAGGTCGGTATGCCGCGAAAAGATCTCGCGGATCTGCCGCGACACCGCCTTGTAGCGCACGAAATCCGGCGGCACGAAGATCAACTGCGGGCACAGGCGCTCGGCCCGCATCGCCGGCATCGCCGAGCGCACGCCGAACACGCGCGCCTCGTAGCTGGCCGCGCACACCACCGAGCGCGCGCCGCGCCAGGCCACCGCCACCGGCTGGCCGCGCAGTGACGGGTCGTCGCGCTGCTCCACCGACGCGTAGAACGCGTCCATGTCGATGTGCAGGATTTTTCGTTGGGGGACGGACACGCGGGCAACCGGAATACCAATACCCGGATTCTAGAACCCGCCACCGCCACCCTGTGTCAGCAGTGATGCGGATGGTCGACTCCGCGATACGAATGGGGCTGGTCGAAACCACCCGCACAATGGCAAGGTGGCGGCCATGACGAACGAACCTGCCGCCTACGCCCGCCGCCTGAACAGTTGGGACGCGGCGATGATCGTGATCGGCGGCGTCATCGGCGCCGGCATCTTCCTCACCCCGGCCACGGTGGCACGCAACACGGGCTCGGGTACCGAGGTGCTGATCCTTTGGGCGATCGGCGGCTTGCTGACCCTGGCCGGCGTGTTGTGCTACGCCGAGCTGGGCGCCCGCCGGCCGCAGGCTGGCGGCATCTACGTCTACTTG
>DATJCF010000277.1:0-4879 GCA_035514935.1 Rhodanobacter sp.
CGTCGAGGGCATCCACCTGCGCTTCGGTGCGGTGGCGCGCGGTGGCTTGCGCTGGTCCGACCGGCGCGAGGACTTCCGCACCGAGGTGCTGGGCCTGGTCAAGGCGCAGATGGTGAAGAACACCGTCATCGTGCCGGTCGGTTCCAAGGGTGGGTTCTTCGTCAAGCGGCCGCCGGTCGATGGCGACCGCGACGCGCAGCTGGCGGAAGGCATTGCCTGCTATCGCATCTTCATCAACGGCCTGCTCGACATCACCGACAACCTGGTCGAGGGCGAGGTGGTTCACCCGCAGGACGTGGTGCGCCACGACGGCGACGATCCGTACCTGGTGGTGGCCGCCGACAAGGGCACGGCATCGTTCTCCGACATCGCCAATGCCATCTCGATCGAGCACGACTACTGGCTTGGCGACGCGTTCGCCTCCGGCGGTTCGCATGGCTACGACCACAAGGGCATGGGCATCACGGCACGCGGCGCATGGGAGTCGGTGAAGCGCCATTTCCGCTCGCTGGGCGTGGACACGCAGTCGCAGGACTTCACCTGCGTGGGTATCGGCGACATGTCCGGCGACGTCTTCGGCAACGGCATGCTGTTGTCCAAACACATCAGGCTGGTGGCGGCGTTCGATCACCGCCACGTTTTCATTGACCCCACGCCCGACGCCGCACGCTCCATTGCCGAGCGCCAGCGCCTGTTCGACAAGCCGCGTTCCAGCTGGGACGACTACGACCGCTCGCTGATCTCCAGCGGTGGCGGCGTCTATCCGCGCAGTGCCAAGTCGATCCCGATCTCGGCCGAGGCGCGTACCGCGCTGGGGTTGAAGGCCGACGTCGAACATCTGGCGCCGAACGAACTGCTCAGCGCGATCCTCCGGGCGCCGGTGGACCTGTTGTGGAACGGCGGCATCGGCACCTACGTCAAGGCCGCCAGCGAGAGCCATGCCGACGTGCGTGATCGCGCCAACAACGCACTGCGTGTGGACGGCGGCGAGCTGCGCTGCAAGGTGGTGGGCGAGGGCGGCAACCTGGGGTTCACCCAGAAGGGCCGCATCGAGGCGGCGCAGAACGGCGTGCTGCTCAATACCGACTTCATCGACAACTCCGCCGGCGTGGACACCTCCGACCATGAGGTCAACATCAAGATCCTGTTGAACGATGCGGTGAAGCGCAACGAACTCAGCGTCGATGCGCGCAACGAGCAGCTGGCGGCGATGACGGAGGAGGTCGGCAAACTGGTGCTGTGGGACAACTACCGGCAGAACCAGGCGATCACGCTGATGGAACACCAGTCGGTGCGCCGGCTAGGTTCCATGGCCCACTTCATCCGCACGCTGGAGGCCGAGGGCACGCTGGATCGTCAGGTGGAGAACCTGCCCTCGGATGCCGAACTGGCCGAGCGCAAGAGCCGCGAGCAGGGCCTGAGCCGGCCGGAACTGGCGGTGCTGCTGTCCTACGACAAGATGCGCCTGTTCCAGCAACTGCTCGATTCCGACGTGCCGGAAGATCCCTACCTGTCGCGCGAGCTGGTGCGCTATTTCCCTGAGCCGCTGCACGAGAAGTACGCCGAGCACATGCAGCGCCACCGGCTGAAGCGCGAGATCATCGCCACCGCGGTCACCAACTCCACCATCAACCGCATGGGCGCCACCTTCATGATGCGCATGCAGGAGGACACCGGCCAGCGGCCCGCGGCGATCGCCAAGGCGTACACCGCGGCGCGCGAGATCCTCGATGCCCGCGAGCTGTGGGCGGAGCTTGAGGCACTGGACAGCAAGGTGGCAGAAGGCACGCAGACCGACGCGATCCTGAAGATCTGGGCGCTGCTGCGGCACATGACGCGCTGGCTGCTGAACCGTCCCGGCGGCACGCTGGATATCGCCGCCAACGTCGAGCGCTACCAGGGCGTGGTGTCGGATCTGCGCAAGGCCTTGCCGCACGTGCTGGGCAAGGCGGGTCAGGGCGATTTCACCTGCGACCGCGAGAAATGGGAAGGCCTTGGCATGCCGTCGGCACTGGCCTTGCGGCTGGCTCGCATGCCGGACCTGCGCGCGGCGCTGGACATGGCCGAGATCGCCCGCCAAAGCGACGAGCCGATCGAGAAAGTGGCGTGCATCTTCTATGAACTGGGCGAAGCGCTGGATCTGGGCTGGTTGCGTGACCAGATCGAGGCGTTGCCGGTGGAAGGCCACTGGCATGCCCAGGCGCGCGGCTCGCTGCTGGACGAGTTGAATCAGCAGCATCGGGCGCTGGCACAGCAGGTGCTGAGCATGGGCATCGACGACAGTGGCGATGTCTCCGCGGTGCAGGCATGGTTGCAACGCGACGACGCCACGCTGCAACACACGCGCAGCATGCTGGCCGAGATCCTCACCCAGAATGCCGATTACCCGATCGCGTCGGTGGCCGTCAGGCGGCTGGCACAGCTGGCGCAGTTGCCGGTTTGAGGTTCTTGTTGGAGTTCCCCACGGGTTGACTCCGCCCCTTCCCTCCCCTGCGAGCAGGGGAGGGTATTACGGCATGCTCGGACCCGTGCGGTGGCGCCTCCCCCTGTTTGCAGGGGGAGGCTGGGAGGGGGAGTGGCTTGCGGGGAAACCCGGGAGCTGTAGGGCTCAGCCATCCCTCTGTCGTATCCTTCAATCTTCTCCCGCCAGTCAGGGTTTCCAATGCGTTTTGCTTTTGTCGCCAGCGACACCGCCGTCGCGCAACAGGCGCGCGACGCATTGGTGCAACGGTATGGCGATGTGCCGCCGGGCCAGGCCGAGCTGATCGTGGCGTTGGGCGGCGATGGCTTCATGCTGCGCACTCTGCATGCCTATCGCGACCTGGACGTGCCGGTGTACGGCATGAAGCTGGGGCAGGTCGGTTTCCTGATGAACATGCACCAGCTCGACCACCTGCCCGAACGCGTCGCACGGGCGCATGTGGCGTCGCTGTTTCCGCTGGAAATGCGGGTGACCGACGTGGCTGGCCGCTCACACGTCGCCAAGGCGTTCAACGAGGTGTCGCTCCTGCGGCAGAGCAACCAGGCCGCCCATCTGGAAGTGCAGTTGAACGGCACGGTGAAACTGACCTCACTGGTGTGCGACGGCATCATGGTCTCGACCCCCGCCGGCTCCACCGCCTACAACCTGTCCGCGCACGGCCCGATCCTGCCGCTGGATGCCAACGTGCTGGCGCTGACCCCGATCAGCCCGTTCCGCCCCCGCCGCTGGCGCGGCGCCATTCTTCCGCACCGCACGGAGGTGGCGTTTCGCGTCATCGACCCGGGCAAGCGCCCGGTCAGTGCCACCGCGGATTTCCATGAAGTGCGCGACGTGCTGACCGTGACGATCCGGCAATCGGGCGATCAGGGCGTGCGGCTGCTGTTCGACCCCGAGCACAATCTTGAGCAGCGGATACTGGATGATCAGTTTGCGGCGGAGTGAAGAGCTGCCCCCATCCACACCCCACCTTTGCTAGATTCAAAACCATCTCCCCATCAGGCACAGGAAGCATGACCACTCCTCCCGTCGACGCGCACGATCCGGCCGCTGCCGGCGACAACCGACTGGTCGTGGCCATTTCCTCGCGTGCGTTGTTCGACCTAGGCGACAGCCACTCGCTGTTCGAACGCGACGGGCTGGATGCGTACCGCAACTTCCAGATCGAGCACGAGAACGAGATTCTGCAGCCCGGCGTGGCGTTTCCGCTGGTACAGAAACTGTTGGGGCTCAACAGGCTGGCCGGTGACGTGCCGCCCGTCGAGGTGATCCTGCTGTCGCGCAATTCGGGCGATACCGGCCTGCGCATTTTTAACGCGATCCAGCATTACAAGCTGGAAATCAGCCGCGCCGCTTTCACCAGCGGCGCCCCAACGTCCGATTACATCGCGCCGTTCAAGGCGGATCTGTTTCTTTCCGCCAATGCCGAAGACGTCGGCCGCGCGCTTGCCGCCGGCGTGGCCGCGGCGACTATCCTGCCCAGCACCGCGCCGCCGCGGGCCAGCGAGCAGTTGCGTATCGCGTTCGATGGCGATGCCGTGCTGTTTGGTGACGAGGGCGAACGGGTGTCGCGCGAGGAAGGGCTGGAAGCGTTCCATCGCAGCGAGGCCGAGCATGCTGCCGAGCCGCTTTCGGTGGGTCCGTTCCGCGGCTTTCTCACCGCGCTGCACCGCTTGCAGGCGGCGTTTCCCGCCGAAGACTCACCGATCCGCACGGCCCTGGTCACCGCCCGTTCCGCGCCGGCGCACAAGCGCGTCATCCTCACCTTGCGCCGCTGGGGCGTGCGCATCGACGAGGCACTGTTCCTGGGTGGCCGCGACAAGGGCCCGTTCCTCGATGCCTTCGGCGCCGATATCTTTTTCGACGACTCGCCGGCCAACGTGGAATCCGCGCGCAAGCACGTGGCGACGGGGCACGTGCCCCACGGCGTCAGCAACCGCTGAGCCGTTGCGGTATCGCGCCATCGATCGTCACACCACCCGTGTGCGCTTCCACCAGCGGGTGACCTTGTCCTCGCGTACGAAGGTGAACAGGCCGGCGCCGAGGATGATGGCAATGCCGACCGCCATGGGCCAATCCAGCTGGTCGTCGAACAGCACATAGCCCAGTAGCACGGCCCACAGCATCTGGCTGTATTGGGTGGGTGCCACGTGATTCGCCGGCGCCCGGCGCGTGGCCAGCATCAGCAACACCGCGCCGAGTGCGGCCAGCAGGCCGTAGCCGAGCAGCAACAGCCATTGACCCAGGTGCGGCCAGCGGAAGTTGGTCAGCATCAGCATGCCGGCGAGCGTCGTCGAGCCGATCACGCCGGCGCCGTACAGCGTGATGCGTTTTTCGTGTGGCCCGGACAGGCGCAGGGCAATCATTGAGATGGCACCGGCAAGGCCGCAGACAAGCGCG
>DATJCF010000278.1:0-1794 GCA_035514935.1 Rhodanobacter sp.
GGCCCCGCCTCACGGACTTGCCGGGCATGGATGCCCGGCAAGCGCCAAGTGGGGTGGCCTTCTCTTTTGGTTACTTTTCTCTTGGCCACGCAAGAGAAAAGTAACTCGAGCGCCAAAGGCGATCGAAAGCTCTTGCTCCAAAACCGCACTCAAGAGCAAAAGCACAACTGAAGTTGCGCTCACTACAAAATCCTTCTACAGCGACGCCGCCAAACCGAAAAACGCCTCGGCGGTCGCCGTACTGTTCGCCGCGGTGACCTCGGCGCTCTCGCCGCGGTCGCGGGCGATTTCCTCGCAGATGTGTCGCAGGTACATCGGTTCGTTGCGCCGATGGGCGGGCGGCGGTCGCACGGTGCGCGGGAGGAGGTAGGGTGCGTCGGTTTCGATCATCAGCCGGTTGGCGGGGATCTCGCGCACCAGCTCGCGCAGGTGCATGCCGCGGCGTTCGTCGCAGATCCAGCCGGTAATGCCGATGTGGCAGTCCAGCGCAAGGTAGTCGTGCAGGGCTTCGGCGGTGTCGGTGAAGCAATGCACCACGGCGGCGGGTACGCGGTCGCGGTAGCGGCGCAGCAGGGCCAGGAAATCGGCGTGTGCGTCGCGCTGGTGCAGGAACAGCGGCATGCCGCGGTCGGCCGCGATCTGCAACTGGCGTTCGAACACGCGCAGTTGCACGTCGCGGGGGGAATAGTTGCGGTTGTAGTCCAGCCCGGTTTCGCCGATGGCGCGCACGGCCGGGTTGAGCGACAGCTCGCGCAGCCGCGCATCGGTGGCGTCGTCATAGTCGATGGCGTGGTGCGGGTGCACGCCGGCGGTGGCGTACAGGCGGCCGGGATGGGCGGTGGCGAGTGCCAGCGCGTGTTCGCTGCCTTCGCGCGAGGCGCCGGTGACCACCAGCCGGTTCACGCCGTGGTCGGCGGCCCGCTGCAGTACCGCATCCATGTCGTGCTGGAACGATTCGTGGCCGAGGTTGGCGCCGATGTCGACAAGATCCATGCGATCCGCGTTCTGGCAAAACGCCCATTGTGGCGTGCCGGTGCGGCGGCGCAAGTGCAGGAAGACGTGAGTGTCCGCATGCAGATCCGTCACGGTGGGCTGCGTATAAAGGCCCGGTGCTGCAAGCGGTGAAGGGGGCGACAGCGTTTGCGCGGTCGTGCATCGCAAGCGGCATTCGGGGTTGCAACAGAAGTGCACGAGGCGCCGTCCGACGGCTTTCGTGTCGAGCCGCATACCGTTGTCTGGGAGAGAGACATCATGCGTAGCCAGGTTTCCGTTTCCGCCGTGTCGCAACCCCTTGCACTCCGCCGACCCATGGTGCCGCTGCGCTGAGAGCTGATTGACAGTCCGGGCGATGCAGGCCGTGGTTATCGCGGCGAGTTGTCGTCCCCGGTTGTCGTCGGCTTTCCCGCTCATGGCCCGGCCATGCCTGTCGTTGCGCATCGTTCCGCGGCCTTCGCGGTGGCGGCGTTCGGTGTTGACGGCATGCCGACCGGGCTCACGGCACGCAATCCACCCGTATCCCTCGATACCCGGCACGACGAGCTGCGCGGTGCCGGGAGAAGGCGTCATCCGCGGGCCGCCGCCGCTCGCCAGCAGCAGCCCTCCGCATGCGGCAACGCAGCGGTCATCCGCTTGATACAGCGATCACCACCGTCTGGGAGTTCACATGAACAACAACGTTTTTCGCAGGGGCGTACTCGCCGCTGCGCTGGCCGCCGCCATGGCCAGCACGGTCAGCTTTGCCGCCGCGGTTTCGCCGACCGGCGATCCGGCGCGGATGGACCTCACCTCGCTGCA
>DATJCF010000279.1:0-12240 GCA_035514935.1 Rhodanobacter sp.
GCGGGCCGTCGTCGCCAACCAGCCGGATCCGCAGCACCTGCTGCGGCCCGAAGACGGGGTCTATGTCGGCACGCTGCCCGAGGACGTGGTCCTTTCCGACGCACCCACGGAATGGGAAGGCGTGCGCTGGACGCAGCTGCGGCTGGCGACCCTGCCCGGAGACGCCATGACGCGCTCGATCACCCTGGCGCACGAGATGTTCCACCGCATCCAACCCCAGCTGCATCTCGTGGCGAACGCCACGGCCAATCCGCAGCTCGACACGGAGCAGGGGCGGCTGTGGCTGCGGCTGGAGTGGCGAGCGCTTGCCGCGGCCCTGATCGAATCAGGCGATGCGCAGGCCCGGGCCATCCGCGACGCGCTGGCCTTCCGCAGCCATCGCCACGCGCTGTTTCCCGGCTCGGCAGCAACCGAGGCCGCCATGGAGATCGTGGAGGGCACCGCCCAATACACCGGCATCGCGGCGGCGGAACCGGATGCCGCGGCGGCGCGCTGGCATGTGGCAGCCGACCTCCTCCACCCCGATGCCGAGAGTTCCTTCTCGCGCATTTCCGCCTTCATGTCGGGGCCGGCCTATGGTCTGTTGCTGGACGAACGCATGCCCGGATGGCGCAAGACGCTCGACGAACGTTCCGACCTCGGTGCGATGCTGGCGTCGACGCTGCACGGCAACGCGAAAGAGTCGGCCGAGTCGCGTGCCGCGGCTTACGGCGCAAGCGGGTTGCGCGTGGTGCTGGCGGATCGCGCCGCCCGCGAAAAGGCCATGCAGGCGCACTACCGCGCCACTCTGGTCGATGGGCCGACGCTTGCGCTGACGGCGCTGGGGCGTTTCAGTTTCAATCCCAGCAGCGCGGTAGCGCTGGGCGCGGACGGCATCGTTTACCGCACGTTCCACGCCATCGCGCGCTGGGGCACGCTGGACGTGCAGGCGGGTGGCGTGCTGGTGGCGCCGGACTTCAGCCACGCCGCGCTGCCTGTCCCGGTGGCGATCAAGGGCTCGCATCTCGAAGGCAAGGGCTGGACCCTCGACCTGGCGCCGGGCTGGTCCGTCGCGCCGGGAGCGAAGCCGGGAAGCTACGTGTTGACGCAGCGCCCGCGCTGACCGCCGGTGCCGGTGCGGCGCCTGCTCAGCGTACCGCCAGCGCCAGCACGATGCCGATCCACACCGTGAGCCCCCACCAGTTGTTGTGGCGGAACGCGGCGAGGCAAGCGTCACGGGCACGGCCGCGGATCAGCCACAGCTGGTAGGCGAACAAGCCGGCGGACACCAGCAGCGCCAGCCAGTACGGCCAGCCAAGATGCGCGCGCTGGCCCACGAACACCATCGCCAGCAGCAGCGTCGCCATCAGCACGCCGAGGATCGGCAGGTCGGCGTCGCCAAACAGGATCGCGGTGGACTTGGCGCCGGCCTTGAGGTCGTCCTCACGGTCGACCATGGCGTATTCGGTGTCGTAGATCACCGACCACAGGATATTGCCGATGAACAGCAGCCAGCCCAGCGGCGGCACCGTGCCGGTCGTGGCCGCGAACGCCATCGGTATCGCCCAGCCGAATGCCGCGCCCAACACCACCTGCGGCATGTAGGTATAGCGCTTGGTGAACGGGTACAGCGCCGCCAGCGCCGCACCCACGAAGGACAATTCGATGGTCAGCCGGTTGGTGAACAGCACCAGCACGAACGCCACCGCCAGCAGCGCGCCGGCCACCAGCAGCGCCTCGCGCGGCGTGACCCGGCCGGCGGCGATCGGCCGCCCCGCCGTGCGGGCCACCTGCGGGTCGAGCTGGCGGTCGGCGTAATCATTGATGGCGCAGCCGGCGGCGCGCATCGCGAACACGCCCAGGGTGAAGATGACCAGCAGCTGCCATGACGGGAAATCGCCTGCCGCCAACCACAGCGCCCACCAGGTCGGCCACAGCAGCAGCAGCGCGCCGATCGGGCGGTCCATGCGGGTCAGCACCAGGTAATCCAGCGCTTTCTCGCGGTGGCGCGCCGGCCAGCGGCGCAGCAGCCAGTTCAGCACCCGCGTGGCCGCGGTGGAACTGTCGGCCGGACGCGGCGCCTTCGCGCGTGGCCGGGCCGCTGCACCGGGACGCGGGCGGGGGGCAGGCGAGGGGGCGGCTTTCTGCGGGCGGCGCTTGCGGGAGGTGGGAGCCATGGGCGAAGTTTAGCCCGAGCCCGTTGCCATGGCTGTGCCACGCCGCACGCCCGCCGCGGCCTTGCCCGCAACCTTGATCGACGACGAGGACGCGACGGCTTCGACCATGGTCGCCCTAAAGCACCCTGACGAACGGCCGATACATACTCAGGCGTACCGTTTCGGCCTCCGCCACATCTGGCCTGGGCGGATGGCGCCCTGGAGTTCGGGAGGAGTGATGGTCGGGTGTGAATGCTCCGGGCGGGAGAATCAGGCGGCGTCGGGCACGGCCAACGTCGAGCCTGTCGACGCGTCCCGGTTGCTGGCACATTCCCGCCTGCTCGATTCCGTGGCGGCGTTCACCCATCACCGCGACGTTGATGCGCTCGATCACAGCCTGGTGCTGTCGCTGGCCGAATTGACCTCGGCGCGCAGCGTGTCGCTGGGCAAATACACCACCGACAGCCATGGCCGGTTGCGCACCGTGGTGCGCTGCACGGTGGGTGCCCATGGCCATTACGAGTTGCGGGCGTTCGAGCCGGCGCCGAATGATCCGTCGCTGTACCTGTTGCGCGAGGGGCTGGGGCGGGTGGACGCGCATGAGGAACAGGGTACCGAAGGGCTGCACTGGCTGATTGTGCCGATACTTTCCGAGGGCCGCGCGGTGGGTGCGTTGCAGCTGGAAAGCGACGTGCCTTGCGGCGACAGCCTGCCGCTGGTCGCCGGCTTTGCGCGCATCTATGCCAATTACACCGCGCTGCTCAACGAGAGCGAGCGCGACAAGCTGACCGGCTTGTACAACCGCCGCACGTTCGAGCGGCACCTGCAACGCCTGTTGCAGCCGGACCCGGCGGCGATCGCCACCGAGGCGCTGGACGAGCGCCGCCATGCCGGGCCGTCCGCGCACGACGAGGTCTGGCTGGCCATCCTCGACATCGACCATTTCAAGCGCATCAACGACAGCTACGGCCATGTCTACGGTGACGAAGTGATCCTGCTGCTGGCGCAGCAGATGCGTGCCTGTTTCCGCCAGTCCGACGTGTTGTTCCGTTTCGGCGGCGAGGAGTTCGTGATCCTGCTGGCGGCGCATGACGAAGCCACCGTGCGCAGCGTGCTGGAGCGGTTCCGCCTGCGCATGGCCGAGTACGTCTTTCCGCAGGTGGAGCACGTCACCGTCAGCGTCGGCTATGCGCGTATCGGCGAGCACGACTACCCCGCAACCATCCTTGAGCGCGCGGACAAGGCGCTGTACTTCGCCAAGGAGCACGGGCGCAACTGTGTGCAGGGTTTCGAGGCGCTGACGGCGCAGGGCCTGCTGGCCCCCGGCGGCGCGGCGGCGGGAAGCATCGATCTGTTCTGATCGAGCTGCCCTGATCGCGCCGCGCGGGTCAGCCCTGCAGCAACAGCCGATAGGCGCTGTGGTCGCTCTCGTTGCGATACGGATAACCCAGCGTTTCGAGGAAGCGCTGGAACAGCTCGCGTTCGTCCGGCGGCACCTGGATACCGACCAGGATGCGGCCGTAATCGGCGCCCTGGTTGCGGTAGTGGAACAGGCTGATGTTCCAGTCCGGATGCATGTGGCCCAGGAAGCGGGTCAGTGCGCCGGGACGTTCGGGAAACTCGAAGCGGTACAGTTGCTCGTCCTGCGCCAGCGGCGAGCGGCCGCCCACCATGTGGCGCAGATGCAACTTGGCCAGCTCGTCGTCGGTGAGGTCGAGCACGCCGAAATCCTGCGCGTGGAAGGCGGCGATCAAGGCCTCGCGTTCATTCCGGCCGGTGGTCTGCACGCCCACGAAGATGTGCGCCAGCCGGGCGTCGCCGACGCGGTAGTTGAACTCGGTGATACTGCGATCGCCCAGCGTGGCGCAGAACCGGCGGAAGCTGCCGCGTTGCTCGGGCACGGTCACCGCGAACACGGCCTCGTGCTGCTCACCGACTTCGGCGCGCTCGGCCACGAAGCGCAGCTGATCGAAATTCATGTTGGCGCCGGAGACGATCGCCACCAGCGCGCCCTCGCTCTCTTCGCCCGCGGCCTTCTGGTCGGTGATGTATTGCTTGAGCCCGGCCAGCGCCAGTGCGCCGGCGGGTTCGGGAACGCTGCGGGTTTCCTGGAACACGTCGCGGATGGCGGCGCAGATCGCATCGGTATCGACCCGCAGCATGGCGTCGACGTGACGCTTGCACAGGGCATAGGTGCGTACGCCGACCTGTTTCACCGCGGTGCCGTCGGAAAACAGGCCCACTTCGTCCAGCGTCACCCGTTCGCCGGTTTCCAGCGAGCGGGCCATCGCATCGGAGTCGGCCGCCTGCACGCCGATGACCTTGACCTCCGGGCGCAGCGACTTGATGCAGGCGGCCACGCCGGCCAGCAGGCCGCCGCCGCCAACCGGCACGAACACCGCGTCCAATGGACCTGGGTGCTGGCGCAGGATCTCCAGGCCGATGGTGGCCTGGCCGGCGATCACGTCCGGATCGTCGAACGGGTGCACCACGGTGTAGCTGTGGGCGTACTGCAGGCGCAGTGCCTCGGCCTGGGCCTCGCTGTACGAGTTGCCGCACAACACCACTTCGACGGAACTGCCGCCGATGCGGCGCACGGCATCCAGCTTGACCTTCGGTACCGTCACCGGCATCACGATGACCGCGTGGATGCCCAGCTTCGCCGCCGCCAGCGCCACGCCCTGGGCGTGGTTGCCGGCGGACGCGGCGATCACGCCGCAGGCACGCTGGGGTGGATCGAGGCGACTCATCTTGTTGTAGGCGCCGCGCAGCTTGAACGAAAAGACCGGCTGCTGATCCTCGCGCTTCAACGCCACCGGCCGGCCGTAACGGGTCGACAGCAGCGGTGCCGGCTGCAGCGCCGTCTCACGCGCCACGTCGTATACGCGTGCGGCGTACATGCGCCGCAACAGCTCCTCGTCGGACAACGAGGGCACCCCGTCCGGTTGCACCGGTACCTTGCTGGTGACGGCATTCATCATCAGTCCGCCGTTGCCTGGTGGCTGACTTCCAGCACGTCGATCAGCTTGCGCGTCTGGCGCACGATCTGCACCACGGCCTGGTCGTCGCCGCGGATGCTGAGCACCAGCTTCGAGATGGCCGGGTCGGCGGTGGCGGCCACATTGAGCGAGTCGATGTTGTAGCTGCGCGAGGCGAACAGCCCGGCCACGCGTACCAGCGCTCCGGTTTCGTTCTGCAGCATGATGGTAAGCGTGTGTTGCGTGACGGCGTTCATGGGCATCCGCTCAAAACATGTCGTTGCGTAGGGTTTCGTCGCCGGCGGCATGCTGACGCGAGGCGATGAAGTCACCGGTGATCATCTGGGCGTACGACATGCCCGGCCCCACCATCGGGTAGACGCCGGCGTCCGGGTCGATCATCACTTCCAGGAAGGCGGGGCCATCGAACGCCAGGAACTCGGCGATGGTGTCGGCCAGCTCCTCCTTGCGTTCCAGCCGGCGCGCCCAGGTGAAACCGTCGGCCTGCACGGCCTTGATGAAATCCTTGGTGTGCAGGCTCTTGTCGGAGGAGGCGAAGCGGCCCTTGAAGAACAGCTTCTGCCACTGCCGCACCATGCCGTCGCCGCGGTTGTTGAGCAGCACGATCTTCACCGGCAGGCCGTAGGTGGTGACGGTTTCCAGCTCGCCCAGGTTCATGCGGATGCTGCCGTCGCCATCGATGTCGATGACGGTGGCGTCGCGCCGCGCGAACTGCGCGCCGATGGCCGCGGGCAGGCCGAAGCCCATCGTGCCCATCGAGCCGGAGCTGAGCCAATGGCGCGGCTCACGGAAATCGAAATATTGCGCTGCCCACATCTGGTGCTGGCCCACGCCGGTACTGATGACCGCGCGGCCGTCGGTGATCCGGTTGATCGCCTCGATCACCGCATATGGCTGGATCAGCTCGCTGTCGTGGTCGTAGTTCAGCGCATGCACGCGCTTGAGCTCGGCGACGTGTGCGTGCCAGGCGGCGTAGCGGCCGTCCTGACGCGGCCGGATGCCGTGCGCCGCGCCGTACTCGCGCAGGCGCTCGAGCGTGCGGCGCAGGTCGCCGATGTGGTGCCAGTCCACCATCTTGACCTTGCCGATCTCGGCCGGATCGATGTCCACCTGGGCGATGAATTTCGCGCCAGGGGCGAACTTGTCCGGCACACCGGCCACGCGGTCGTCGAAGCGCGCGCCCAGGGTCAGCACGAAATCGCAATCTTCCACGGCGTAGTTGGCGTAGGCGGTGCCGTGCATGCCCAGGAAGTGCAGCGCCAGCGGATCGGTGGTGTCGAACGCGCCCAGGCCCATCAGCGTGGTGGTCACCGGCAGGCCGAAATCGGCCACGAACTCACGCAGCGCCTCGGCGGCACCGGAGGCGATCACGCCGCCGCCGGCGTAGATCAGCGGACGCTCGGCCTGGGCCAGCGCCTCGAAGAAGCTGGCGCAACCGGCATCGTCCAGCTGGGCCGCTTGCACATTGCGCAGGCGCGCGCGGTAGCCGGGAATGGGCAACTGGCCCTGGCCGGCAAAGGTCAGCGCGGTGTTCTGGACGTCCTTGGGCACATCCACCACCACCGGTCCGGGCCGTCCGCTGCGGGCGATCTCGAACGCGGTGCGCAAGGTGCTTTCCAGCAGGCTGGCATCGGTGACCAGGAACACGTGCTTGGCGCACGCGCCCATGATGGTGCTGACCGGCGCTTCCTGGAACGCATCGCTGCCGATGGCCGCGACGCCGACCTGGCCGCAGATCACCACCATGGGGATCGAATCGGCCATCGAATCGCGCACCGGCGTGACCATGTTGGTGGCGCCGGGACCGGAGGTGACCACGGCCACGCCCACCTTGCCGGAGGCGCGCGCATACCCGGCCGCCATGAAGCCCGCGCCCTGCTCGTTGGCCGGCACGATCAGCGGCAGCGGCTCGCTGCCGTCAGCGTTCGGATGGGTGGCGTTGTAGCGGAATACGGCGTCGTAGACCGGCAGGATGGCGCCGCCGGAATAACCGAACATCACGTCGACGCCCTCGTCCGCCAGTACCTGCACGATCACTTCGGCGCCGCTCATCGACTGCGCCGCCAGCGGGTGCACGTTGCCGGCGGGCGCCGGGGTGGCCTTGGTATTCATCAGTTGTGCATTCACGATGTTGCGGTTCCTTGGCATGGCCGGCAGCCGCCGGGTGCTTGGACGCGATGCGGTGGCGGTGCGGCGCACCGGTCACCCCAACGCTTGTGTCATGAGTGGGAGGTCGATTCCCGTGGTGGTTGTCCTGACCCGACCGGAACGCCGTAGATCTCGGCGATCTTCAGATCCTGTTCCTTCGCGCAGAAGCTTTCCCACATCAGGCCATTGACGTCGGTGGTGCTGGAAAAGCCTTCGGCGAGGTCGTCCTCGAAGCCGATGTGGCGCAACTGGCCCGCGCGCTCCGGCATCTGGTTGATGGAGAAGTTGAGCAGGTCGGTACGCCACATCGCGTACTTGCCGGCGACGACGGCGCTCGGCTGGGCATCCAGTCGCCGGCTGTAGTCGTCGATCGACTCGGCCAGGTCGCGAACCGCCAGCGCAATGTGAAAACGTTTCACGTCGTGTCCCCGGTGGAAAATGTTGCCGCTCCGTTCCCCGGCGAACCGGGGAACGGGACGTCGATCAACCCGCTTTCTTCGCCGTTTCCGGCTGCAGCCACGGCATGCGCGCGCGCAGCTTGGCGCCCACCACCTCGATCGGGTGCTCCAGGTCGGCCTTCTTGAACTTGTTGTAGTTCGGCAGGCCGGCTTCGTGCTCGGCGATCCAGTTGCGCGCGAAGGTTCCGTTCTGGATGTCGGTCAGCACGTCCTTCATGCGCGCCTTCACACCGGCGTCGATCACGCGCGGGCCGCTGACGTAGTCGCCGTACTGGGCGGTCTCGGACACGAACTGCAGCATCTTGGTGATGCCGCCTTCGTAGAACAGGTCCACGATCAGCTTCAGTTCGTGCAGCACTTCGTAGTAGGCGATTTCCGGCTGGTAGCCCGCTTCCACCAGGGTCTCGAAGCCGGCCTGCACCAGCGACGAGGCGCCGCCGCACAGCACGGCCTGCTCGCCGAACAGATCGGTCTCGGTCTCTTCCTTGAAGTCGGTCTTGATCAGCATGGCGCGGCCGCCGCCGATGCCGTTGGCATAGGCATGCGCCTTGGCCTCGGCCTGGCCCGACACGTCCTGGTACACCGCCCAGATGCTGGGCACGCCGCGGCCGCGCTCATACTCGGTGCGCACCAGCGCGCCGGGGCCCTTGGGGGCCACCAGGATCACGTCGATGTCCTTGCGCGGGTCGATCCGCTTGAAGTGCACGTTGAAGCCGTGCGCGAACAGCAGCGCGGCGCCGGGCTTGATGTTCGGCTCGATGCTCTGCGTGTAGACGTCTGCCTGCACCATGTCGGGTGTCAGCACCGCGACCAGGTCGGCACCCTTCACCGCCTCGCCCGGCTCGGCCACCTTGAAGCCTTCGGCACTGGCCTTTTCCCAGGACGGGCCGCCCTTGCGCAGGCCGACGACGACGTCGAGGCCGGAGTCGCGCAAGTTGAGGGCGTGGGCGCGGCCCTGGCTGCCGTAGCCGAGAACGGCGATGCGGGCATTGCCCAGGGTGTCGTTGTTGCTCATGCGGTAACTCCTGCTTTGGTTGGTTTGTTTGTGTGGGCGGGCGTCTGCACCGCCGTATCGGGATGGGTGTTGGCGCCGTCGGAGGCGGAACCAACCAGCCGCGCGTACTTGGCCAGTACGCCGCGGGTGACTTTGGGCTCGGGCGGCTGCCAGCTGGCGCGGCGGCTGTCGAGGTCGGCATCGGTGACCAGTTCGCGGGTGTTGGCATCGATGCGCAGGTGGTCGCCGTCACGCAGCAGCGCGATCGGGCCGCCACGCGCCGCTTCCGGCGCCACGTGGCCCACCATGAAACCGTGGGTGGCGCCGGAGAAGCGGCCATCGGTGATCAATGCCACGTCGTCACCCAGGCCGCGGCCGATCAGCGCGGCGGTGACGCCCAGCATTTCGCGCATGCCGGGGCCGCCGGCGGGGCCTTCGTTGCGGATCACCACCACGTCACCCTTGCCGATGCGGCCTTCCTGCACGGCGGTGAAGGCCGCTTCCTCGCTCTCGAACACGCGGGCGGTGCCTTCGAAATGGGTGGCGCCATGGCCGGCGCTGTTCTTGCCAGGGATCTTCAGGATGCAGCCTTCCGGCGCCACATTGCCGTAGAGGATGGAATAGCCGCCGCGCGGCTTGATCGGTGCGCTGACCGGATACACCACGTGCTGATCTTCGAAACGCGGCGCCTCGGCGGCTTCGGCAAACAGCGTGCGACCGGTGACGGTGGGCGCGTCCTGCAGCATGCCGGCGGCGATCAGCTCCTGCGCCACGCGGGCAATGCCGCCGGCGTCGAACAGCTCGACCGCGGTGTACTGGCCGCCGGGCAGCAGGTCGGAGATCACCGGGGTGTTTTCCGAAGCGGGCTGGAAATCCTCCAGCGTCCACGGCACGCCGGCCTCGCGGGCGATCGCCAGCAGGTGCAGCACGGCATTGGTCGAGCCGGCGGTGGCGGCAACCATGCGCGCGGCGTTGCTCAGCGCGGTGCGGTTGAACATCGAACTGGGGCGGCGATCCTCGCGCAGGCATTCCATCACCAGTTCACCACAGCGCTGCGCCGCGGCGAGCTTGTCCGGATGCGTGGCGGGGATGTCGTTCAGGCCCATCGGCGACAGGCCCAGCGTGGTCAGCACCATCGCCATGGTGTTGGCGGTGAACTGGCCGCCGCAGGCACCGGCGCCGCCGCAGGCATCGCATTCCACCGAGCGCAGCTCGGCATCGTCGATCTTGCCCGCGCCGTGCGCGCCGACCGCCTCGAATACCTGCTGGATGGTGATCGGGCGATTCTTGTGCAGGCCATGCGCGATGGTGCCGCCGTACAGCGCCACCGCCGGGATATCCAGCCGCGCCATTGCCATCGCGGCGGCGGGGATGGTCTTGTCGCAACCGCACAGCACCACCATGGCGTCGCACAAATGGCCTTCGACCGCCGCCTCGATAGAGTCGGTGATGACCTCGCGGCTCACCAGCGAATAACGCATGCCCGCCGTGCCCATGGCGATGCCATCGGTCACCGCGATGGTGTTGAACTCCACCGGCGTGCCGCCCGCGGCGCGGATGCCCTTGGCGACTTCCGCGGCCAGATCGCGCAGATTGAGGTTGCACGGGCTGACATCGGACCAGGTGTGCACCACGGCGACCAGCGGCTTCTTGATCGCGTCGTCATCCATGCCGGTGGCGCGCAGCATGGCTCGGGCGGGAGCGCGATCGGCGCCGGTCTTGATTGCATCACTACGCATGGCGGTTCCAGTAGGACATGGGGAGGGGGCGTCCGGTCAGCCGGCCGAGCGCAGGGAAGGGGCGGCGCTGGCGTAGCCGTCCAGGGCCTGCAGCACCGCGTCCAGCACATCCTGCGTGCCGGCCTGGCCGCCGATGTCGCGGCTGTGCGGGCCGTTGCTGAGCACGCGGTCGATGGCGGCTTCGATCGCCACGGCTTCGGCTTCCAGCTGCAGTGAGTGGCGCAGCAGCAGGGCGGCGGAGAGGATGGTGCCGACCGGGTTGGCCACGCCCTTGCCGGCGATGTCCGGGGCCGAGCCGTGGATGGGTTCGTACAAGCCCACGCGGCTCTCGCCCAGCGACGCCGACGGCAGCAGGCCCAGCGAACCGGCCAGCGCGGCAGCCTCGTCGGTGAGGATGTCGCCGAACAGGTTCTCGGTGACCACCACGTCGTAGCGCGACGGCTGGCTCAGCAGCAGCATGGCCATCGAATCGACCAGCTGGTGCTCGACCTTCACGTCCGGGTATTCGGTGGCGATGCGCTGCACCGTGCTGCGCCACAGGCGCGAGGTTTCCAGCACGTTGGCCTTGTCCACCGAGGTGAGCTGCTTGCGCCGACCGCGTGCCAGCGCGAAGGCGCGGCGGGCCACGCGCTCCACTTCGGCCACGGTGTATTTGCATTCGTCGGTGGCGGTGTCGTCGGTGCGGGTCTTGGCGCCGAAATAGGCGCCGCCGGTGAGTTCGCGCACGAACAGCACGTCGACGCCCTGCAGCCGTTCGTTCTTCAGCGGCGACAGGTCGGCCAGCGCCGGGTGCACCTGCAACGGACGCAGGTTGGCGTAGACGCCCAGCGCGGCACGCAGGCCAAGCAGGCCCTGCTCGGGCCGCACCTTTGCATTGGGATCGGACCACTTCGGCCCGCCCACGGCGCCCAGCAGCACCGCATCGGCCTGCTTGCAGGCGGCCAGCGTGGCGGCGGGCAGCGGCTCGCCGGTGGCGTCGATGGCGCAACCGCCGATCAGCTGTTCGTCGAAGCTGAACTCGTGGCCGTAGTGGCCGGCCACGGCCTGCAGCACGGCGACGGCCGCGGCGGTGACTTCCGGACCCACGCCGTCGCCGGGCAGAGTGACGATGCGTGCCTTCATGCCGCTTTCTCCTGTTTTTCAAAATCGCCGATGGCGTCGGTGTGCTGCAGCAGGAAGCCGAGCTGGTCCACGCCGTTCAGCAGGCAGTGGCGGGCGAACGCCTCCAGCGTGAAGGCGACGTGGCTGCCGTCGGGCAGCGTGATCGTCTGCGCCTGCACGTCGATGGTCAGTTCCGCGCCGGGGTTGTCCAGCAACCAGCGGTGCTGCTCTTCGGCGATCACGATCGCCAGCAGGCCGTTCTTCAACGCGTTGTTGCGGAAGATGTCCGCGATCTCGCTGCACAGCACGGCCTTGATGCCGTAGTCGAGCAGCGCCCACGGCGCGTGTTCGCGCGAGGAGCCGCAGCCGAAATTGCGCCCGGCCACCAGGATCGAGCAGCCCTGCGACTGCGGCTGGTTGAGCGGGAAGGCGGGGTTGTCGGAGCCGTCGCTCTGGTAGCGCCAGTCGTTGAAGCACAGCTTGCCCAGGCCCTCACGCACTGTGGTGGTGAGGAAGCGCGCCGGGATGATGCGGTCGGTGTCGATGTTTTCGTCGGTCAGCACGGCGGTGCGCGACTGCAGGCGGGTAATGGGCTGCATCAATGAAATTCCTCGCTTCGTGCTTGGGCCTGTTCTCCCCGCGGGGAGAACAGGGAGGAGAGGGTGC
>DATJCF010000280.1:0-2166 GCA_035514935.1 Rhodanobacter sp.
CCGTTGAGGTATTCCACCTCGTCCGCCGCCGAATGAGCGTCGCCCAGCCCGGCATTGACGGTCACGTAGGGCTCGACGCCGATCAGCCGGGTGAGCGTCATCCACTCGTCCATGCCGAAGTCGTTGGCCTGCATCGCGCTCCAGGCCTCGTCGTACATCGGCGGCCGCTTGTCGCGCGGCCCGATCGCCTCGTGCCAGTCCCAGTTCGACAGGAAATTGCCGCCCGGCAGCCGCCAGAATCCGGAATTGAGCGTCTTCAGGATCGCCACCGTATCGGCGCGCCAGCCATCGATGTTGTCCGCCGGCATCAGCGACACCACGCCGACGCGGAAGTGGCCCGTACCGGTGCCGGTGATGGTGAACGTCGCATCGTCCGTCTGGCGGCCGGCCACGTAATGCAGGGGCACCGTCTGCCACGACGAGGTGGCCGCGGGCAGTTTCACCGTCTGCCGCTGGCGGGCGCCATCGCCCCACGCCAGCGTGACCGAGACGGCCGCATCCGCCGTGCCACGGAAAACGATGTGGCCGTCATAGGACGTGCCCTTGGCCACGCCGAGGCCGCTCTGGCCGATGCCGCGAACCTGCGCTCCATCCAGCGTCACCACCACGTCCTGCGCGCCGACGTAGGGATGGTCGCTGGCCATCGTCACCGCGGCAACATCGCCGATCGGCCGCCACTTGCGCAGCGGCGGCAGCGGCGGCCCATCGAGTCTCGGCGGCTGCACGGGATCGTGTGCGGCATCGACCACGGGGAAATAGAACTTGCGGTCGTCGAGCATTTCGGCCCACAACGAGCGCGCCACCAGGCTGCCGATCGGCTCGATGAACATGCCGTACTCGTAGCGCGACACGGGCTGGTGCTGCCGATCGACATGGATCTGCGCCTGCACCGCCGCCTCGGCAGCGGCGGCGCCAAGCGGCAACATGGCGACCGCGCAGGCGGCAAACAGCATCCCGATTCGAAACTTCCGCATCATCCCTTCCCCTTCGATGTGTTGTCAGCGCCGCCCGCGGCCGTTGTCAGTCGGGCATCACCACCGCCCGATCCACCGAGAAACGCGCCTCGCGCGTCGCCACGCCGGTATCGGGCTGGCCCGAACCCACGCTGACGGTGTAGTCGCCCTGCATCACCTCGCGCTGGCCATCGGCGGTGACCGCGCTGAGGTCGCGCGGCGAGAGGTCGAAGCTGACGGTGCGCGTTTCGCCCGGCTTCAACGCCACGCGCTGGAAGCCGCGCAGCGCCACCTGCGGCGTACCCGGGATCGCCGGGAAACGCAGGTAGAGCTGCGCCACGTCGTCGCCTTCGCGCTGGCCGGCGTTGGTCACCACGGTGGACACGTGCAGGCCGTTGGCGGCGCCGCCGGCCGCGGATGTCACCTCAAGCGGCCCGTAGGTGAAGTGGGTGTAGCTGAGGCCGAAGCCGAATGGATAGACCGGCTCGCCCTTGAAGTAGCGGTAGGTACGGCCTTCCATGCGGTAATCACCGAAGGGCGGCAGGTCGGCCACGCTGCGGTAGAAGGTGAGCGGCAGGCGACCGCCCGGATCGGTCTTGCCGCTGAGGACGTTGGCGATGGCCAGGCCGCCGGACTGGCCCGGGTACCACGCTTCGAGAATCGCCGCGGCGTTCTGCTTGCTCCACGCCAGGTCGATCGGGCTGCCGTTCATGGCCACCACGATCAGCGGCTTGCCGCTGGCCTTGGCCTGCTTGAGCATGGCGATCTGGTCGGCCGGCAGGTCCAGCGTGGTCTTGTCGCCACCGGCAAAGCCGGGCACGGTGACGCCGGTTTCCTCGGCCTCGAGGTCGGAGGTGAGGCCAACCACGGCCACCAGCACGTCGGCCTGCGCCGCGGCGCGGTCGAGATCGGCCTCGGGCGCGGTGGAGATGCGCTTCCACGCCAGGTCGACGCCACCGGTCGCATCGACGGTGACGGGGTAACGGTGGCCGCGCTCCAGCGTCACCGTCTTCATCGTCGCCAGATCGTTCCAGCGCGACTTGGTGCGATCGATGAAGGCCGCGCCGTCGAACGTCATGGTGCCGAGCGAGCCGGACAGGCCGAGCCGGTAGGTACCGCTTTCCGTGGGCACCAGGAAGCCGGTCCACACGGTGCGGTGATGGTGGTTGACCTTGGCCAGGTCGAGGTCGCGCTTGCCCACGTCGGGCTCGAT
>DATJCF010000281.1:0-9993 GCA_035514935.1 Rhodanobacter sp.
GGCTTGCTGGTGATGGCGCCGCTCCACGCGGCAACCTGCAACTTGAGCGTGCAACCGCTGAATTTCGGCGACTACGATTTTCAGAGCAGCCAGGATCTGGAGGGCTTCGGCCATGTCATCGTGAGCTGCGATGTCAGCACCAGCTTCACCATCGCACTGAGCCCGGGGACAGGCACCTTCGCCGCACGCAGCATGCAGAACGGCGCGCACCAGCTCTTCTACAACCTCTACACCGACCCCACGCAGACCATGGTCTGGGGCGATGGCAGCGGTGGCAGCACCGTGGTCGGCGATAGCGGTACGCAGGTGGACCGGACCGTGTATGGAAGGGTACCCGCGGGGCAGAATCCGTACATCGGCGTGTACAGCGACGCGATCACCGTGACACTTTCCTTCTGAGCGATAGCGACGGCGGCGATGCGCCGTGCAGGTTTTCACTCCCTCTCAGCACCCGTCCGAACAGAATCCACCGGCCGTCGCTGCGCAGAAACGGCCATGCCGGAAGGTCCTTCCATCGCTATCCCGCGCGAGGAAGCGGCTGGCTTCGTGGGCCAGCGCATCCTCACGGCCGAGGGCAATGCGAAGATCGACATGACTGCCGGGCCAACGCATCGGCAGCAGACCTCCGCTGGACATCACGAAGTTCGCAATTTTGAGCATGCCGGGTCGCCTGGCTCAGCCAGTCGTCGCCAGCCGTTTCAGCACCGCATACGTCTGCTCGACATCACCATCGGTGGTGCGCCAATTGCACAACGCCGCGCGAAGGATTGGCCGTCCATTCAATACCGACGGCGACAGGTAGGCGGTGCCGTCTTGATGCAGGGCTTTGTGCAGTCGCTGCACCGCGGCGGCGTCACCGTTGGCGAGGGTGAAGCACACCACGTTGAGTCGCACCGGCGCGGCCAGTGCGAACAGCGGATCGGCGGCCAGCAATTCGCCCAGGTGTCGCGCCGATGCGCAATTGCGCTCGACCAACTCCGCGTAACCTTCGCGCCCGTAGGCCAGCAAGGTCATCCACAACGGCAGCGCGCGGAAACGGCGGGAATTCTCCGGCGCCAGGTGCAGGTAGTTGTCCTCCACCGCCAAGGGTGCCGGCAGGTAGGCGGAGCGGTTCTGGAAGACTTCCAGTTGCAGCGGCAGATGCGCGGTACAGGTCACCGCGCAGTCGTACGGCACGTTGAGCCACTTGTGTGCGTCCACGGTCACCGAATCGGCGGCCTCGATACCTTCCAGCAGCCCTCGATACTTGTCGGAAGCCGCGGCGATACCGCCGAATGCGGCGTCCACGTGCAGCCAGAAGGGATAGCGCGTCTTCAAGGCGGCGATGGCCGCGAGGTCATCGAAATCCACCGTGTTAACGGTGCCGGCGCTGGCCACCACCGTGCATGGTGCACCGCCGTGCGCCGCCAGCGCGTGTTCGAGTGCGGCCACGTCCAGCGCCTCGCGTCCCGGCAGCAGGGGCAGCGCATGCAATTGTCCGCGACCGATGCCGGCCATGCTCATGGCCTTCGACGTGCTCGAATGGCTCGCGCCGGCAAACACCGTCATGGGCGGCAGGCCCCACACGCCGTCGACGGCGACATCGCGGCCATGTTGTTTTCCGTACCACTGCCGCGCCAGCGCCATGCCTGCGTAGTTGGCCATGGTGGCGCCGGTGACGCACAGGCCCGTCCAGTGTTGCGGCCAATGCAGCAACTGGCGCAGCAAATCCACCGCCTGTGCCTCGATCGCCGCCGCGCCGGTGTCGCCATTGCGCTGGGCGTTCTGGTCGTAGCTGCTCACCAGCCAGTCGGCCGCCAGCGCGGCTGGCGTGACGCCACCGACCACGAAACCGAAATAACGCGGCCCCGGGCTGCCGGACATCAACGGCACCCAGTCCTGCTCGAAACGCTGCAGTGCAGCTTGCGCGCCAAGGCCGCGTGCCGGCAACAACGTGCGCAATGACAGATCGACCGGCAGGCTGGCCGCGGCCGGACGTTGCGGCAATTCGTGCAGATAAGTGCCGGCCATCTCGCGAGCACGATCGAGGATGGCGTCGAAGTCGGCCAGGTCGCCGCTCAGCGTGGGATGCATGGATTCGCCTTCAGAAAAACGCGATCTGCGCCGCAGTCACATCAGCAGCTTGCGCACCTTCAGCAGGGCCACCACGAAGGCGTCGATCTCCTCGCGCGTGTTGTAGAACGCCAGCGAGGCGCGCAGCGTGGCGGGCACACCGTAAAACTGCATCAGCGGATGCGCGCAATGATGGCCCGAGCGGACGGCAACGCCCTGCAGGTCCAGCAGCGTGGCCATGTCGCTGGCTTGCGCGCCGTCCAGCAGGAACGAGATCACCGGCTCCTTCTGCGCGGCTTCACCGAAGATGCGCAGGCCCGGCACTTCGCGCAGGCGCTCGGTGGCGTAGGCCAGCAGTTGCTGCTCCCATGCGTGGATCGCGTCGAAACCCAGCGACTCATAATAGTCGATCGCCGCGCTCAAGCCCACGAAGCCGGCGATGTTCGGCGTGCCCGCTTCGAACTTGTGCGGCACGTCGGCGAAGGTGGTGCCGCTGAAGCGCACTTCGCGGATCATGTCGCCGCCACCGAAGAACGGCGGCATCGCCTCCAGATGTTCACGCTTCGCCCACAGCGCGCCGGTGCCGGTGGGGCCGAGCATCTTGTGCCCGGTGATGGCGTAGAAATCGCAACCCAGCGCCTGCACGTCCACCGGCCGGTGCGGCACCGCCTGCGAGCCATCCACCAGCAGCGGGATGCCGCGCTTGCGGCATGCCTTCGCAATCTCGCGCACCGGGTTCACCGTGCCCAGCACGTTGGACACATGCGCCACGCAGGCCAGCTTCACGTCTGGCGTGAGCATGGCGATGTATTGCTCCACGTCCAGTTCACCGCGCTCATTGATGGGCGCCGCCTTCACCGTGGCGCCGCTGCGCGCGGCCACCAGCTGCCACGGCACGATGTTGGCGTGATGCTCCATCACCGTGGTGAGGATGGTGTCGCCACTCTTCAGCCGCGGCAGCACGTAGCTGTAGGCCACCAGGTTGATCGACTGGGTGGTGCCGGAGGTGAGGATCAGTTCATCGCGCGACGGCGCATTGATGAAACGCGCCAGCTTGTCGCGCGCGCCCTCGTACGCCGCGGTGGACTCCTCGCCCAACTGATGCACCGCGCGCGCCACGTTGGCGTTGTGGTGGCGGTAATGCTCGTCCATCGCCTCGATCACCGAGGCCGGTTTCTGGCTGGTGTTGGCGTTGTCGAAATACACCAGCGGCTTGCCGTGCACGCTGCGCGTCAGCAGCGGGAAATCCGCGCGCACGCGCTGGACGTCGAAGACGGTGGAAGGCGTGGGTTGTGCGTTCATCGTCGATGTTTCCGTGAGTGGCTCCCTCCCCTGCTTCGCAGGGGAGGGTTGGGGAGGGGTTCGCTTTTGATCTGAAGGTCAAAAGCGTAGACCCCTCCCAGCCTCCCCCTGCTTGGAGGGGGAGGAGCAAAGCTAGGCGGGGAGCTGGTCGATCAGCAGCGACGAAAGATGCTCGCGCAACGCCTCGTTCGGCAGGCCATCCAGCACCGCCCGACAGAACGCCGCCGTCAGCAGCGCGCGTGCCTCAGACAGCGGAATGCCACGCGAGCGCAGGTAAAACAGCGAGCGCTCGTCGAGCTGACCGACCGTGGCGCCGTGTGCCGCCTTCACCTCGTCGGCGTAGATCTCGAGCTCCGGCTTGGTGTCGATCTCGGCGCTGCCGGACAGCAGCAGGTTCTTGTTGCTGAGGCTGGCATCGCTGCCATCGGCACCCGGCGCCACCACGATGGCGCCGCGGAACACGCCGCGCGCGCGATCGCTGGCCACGCCACGCCAGACCGAGCTGGACGCCGTGTTCAACGCCTGGTGGCGGATCGCCAATTGCGTATCGACATGCTGGCGACCATGCGGCATGAATACGCCGCGGGTTTCCAGTTGCGCGCCATCACCGATCAGTTCGGCACGCAGGTCGTGCCGCACCAGCGCGCCGCCCAGTTCGGCCAGATGCAGCGTGGCGTGGGCGCGTGCGTGCAGGCGCAAGCTGGTGCGGCGAATCAGGCTGGCGCCGCTGGCGGCCTGCTGCAGCACGGTGTGGTGCAGGTGCGCGCCTTCGCGCAATTCGATGTCGCCAACCACGGTGGACAGATGCGCCTGCTCGCCGCTGGCCAGATGATGCTCGACCAGTGTCAGCACGGCACCCTCACCCAGCTCGATCACGTTGCGCAGATGCCAGGCCAGGTCACCCTCGGCAGGCGCGCCCAGGAAGACCAGGTGCAACGGTGCGTCGATCTTCACGCCGTCGGCCACGCGCAGCACGGCGCCGTCGCGGGCATGCGCCGCGTTGATCTGGGTGAATGCCTCGTCGGCTTCGTAATGTCGGCGCGACAGCACGAAACGCAGCGGGTCCGGATCGGCATGCAATGCCTGCGACAGCGGCTGCAGCGTGAGGCCGGCCGGCAAGGCGTCCAGCGCGGACAGATCGGCACGAAACGCGCCATTGACGAAGACCAGCCGCGCACCATCGACACCGGGCAACGCCAGCGCCGAAGGATCGACCGCGCGCGTCAACGCGGCCTCGTCGCCGTCGGCGAAGGGCCGCCGCGCCAGGCCGCGCAGGGCGGTGTACTTCCACGCTTCCACCCGCGCCAGCGGCAAGCCGCCGGCGACGAAGATCTCGTGGTTGTCGCGGCGCATCGCATCCAGCCAGGCGATGCCGCTGACGGGCAGCGGCGCGTCGACCAGTGAGGCGATCAGCGGCAGAGTTGCCGGCTCGCTCATGCCGATGCCCTCGCCGGCTGGCGTTCGGCGAGGCCGGCGTAGCCGTGCGCCTCAAGCTTCAGCGCCAGCGACTTGTCGCCGGTTTCCACGATGCGTCCGCCAGCCAGCACGTGCACCACGTCGGGCACCACGTAGTCGAGCAGGCGCTGGTAGTGGGTGATCATCAGGAACGCGCGGTCGGGCGAGCGCAGCGCGTTGACGCCGTCGGCCACGTGCTTCAGCGCGTCGATGTCCAGGCCCGAGTCGGTCTCGTCCAGGATGGCCAGTTGCGGCTCAAGCACCGCCATCTGGAATATCTCGTTGCGCTTCTTTTCGCCGCCGGAAAAACCTTCGTTGACGGCGCGGTGCAGCAGCTCGTCGGAGATCTGCATTACCTTCAGCTTCTCGCGCACCAGCTTCAGGAACTGCATCGAATCGAGTTCCTTCTCGCCGCGCGACTTGCGCTGCGCATTGAGCGCCGCACGCAGGAAGTAGGTGTTGTTGACGCCGGGGATTTCCACCGGGTACTGGAACGCCAGGAACACGCCGGCGGCGGCGCGCTCCTCCGGCGCCAGCGCCAGCAGGTCGACGCCGTTGTAGGTCACGGTACCGGCGGTGACTTCGTAGCCGTCGCGGCCGGAGAGCACGTTGCCCAGCGTGGATTTGCCCGCGCCATTCGGCCCCATGATGGCGTGCACCTCACCCGCGTTCACGGTGAGGCTGAGGCCCTTGAGGATTTCCTTGCCCTCGACGCGGGCGTGCAGGTTTTCGATTTTCAGCATTTCAACATCCGGGATTGGGGATTTGGGATTGGGGATTCGGTGCGGGCTGGCGGGAACGCTTTTGCGAATCCCGAATCCCGAATGCCAAATCCCGACGCGATCAGCCAACGGCGCCTTCGAGACTCACCTCAAGCAGCTTCTTCGCTTCCACCGCGAATTCCATCGGCAGTTCGCGGAAGACCTGCTTGCAGAAGCCGTCGACGATCATCGACACCGCGTCTTCCTCGGCGATGCCGCGGCTGCGGCAATAGAACATCTGGTCGTCGGAGATCTTCGAGGTGGTGGCTTCGTGTTCGACGATGGCGGTGGGGTTTTTCACTTCCATGTACGGGAAGGTGTGTGCGCCGCACTGCTTGCCGATCAGCAGGCTGTCGCACTGGGTGTAGTTGCGCGCGTTGTCGGCGCCCTTCTCCATCTTCACCAGGCCGCGGTAGCTGTTGGAGCTCTTGCCGGCGCTGATGCCCTTGGAGACGATCTTGGACTTGGTGTGCTTGCCCAGGTGGATCATCTTGGTGCCGGTGTCGGCCTGCTGGAAATGGTGGGTCAGCGCAACGGAATAGAACTCGCCCACCGAGCCGTCGCCGCGCAGAATCACGCTGGGGTATTTCCAGGTGATGGCCGAACCGGTCTCGACCTGGGTCCAGCTGATTTTCGAATCGTCGCCGCGGCAATCGCCGCGCTTCGTGACGAAGTTGTAGATGCCGCCCACGCCGTTTTCGTCGCCGGGGTACCAGTTCTGCACGGTGGAGTACTTGATCTTGGCGCCTTCCAGCGCCACCAGCTCGACCACCGCCGCATGCAACTGGTTTTCGTCGCGCTTGGGTGCGGTGCAGCCTTCCAGGTAGGAGACGTGGCTGCCTTCCTCGGCGATGATCAGGGTGCGCTCGAACTGGCCGGTGTTCTGCGCGTTGATGCGGAAATACGTGCTCAGCTCCATCGGGCAACGCACGCCCTTGGGAATGAACACGAAGCTGCCGTCGGAGAACACCGCCGAGTTCAGCGCGGCGAAGAAGTTGTCGCCGGTGGGCACCACGCTGCCCAGGTATTTCCGCACGATCTCGGGGTATTCGCGGATCGCCTCGCTCATCGAGCAGAACAGCACGCCGGCATCGGCCAGCTGCTTGCGGAAGGTGGTGCCGACGGAGACGGAGTCGAACACCGCATCCACCGCCACGCCGGCCAGCGCGGCGCGCTCGTGCAGCGGGATGCCCAGCTTCTCGTAGGTTTCCAGCAGCGCCGGGTCGACATCGTCCAGCGACTTGGGCTGCTTCTTGGGCGCGGCGTAGTAGCTGATCGCCTGGTAGTCGATCGGGTCGATGTTGAGCTTGGCCCAGTCGGGTTTCGGCATGGTCAGCCAATGGCGAAAAGCCTCCAGCCGCCACTCGGTCATCCACTCCGGCTCGCGCTTCACCGCGGAAATGGCGCGAACGGTGCCCTCGTCCAGGCCCGGCGGCAGGCCGGTCATCTCGATCTCGGTGACGAAGCCGGCGGCGTAGCTGCGGCCCAGGGCTTCGGCCACATCCACGTTGTCGCGAAGCGTGGTAGCGGTGCTGCTTTCGATGGTCATGGCGTCTTTCATTCCGTGGTGGCCGCGCCGGCGGGGGTGGGCGCGCTCTCGATCACCTGCATGGCGATGCGACGTTTCGGCGGCGGCGGTTTCATCATGTCGGCCAGGCTTACCGCGCGCAGCGCGTCGTCCAGCACGTGGTTGATCTGCTGCCAACTGCCGCGCACACCGCATTGCGCCTCGCGGTCGCACTGGCCTTCGGCGATGCTGCATTCGGTCATGCCCAGCGGGCCTTCCAGCGCCTCGACGATCTCGGCCAGCGAAATCTCGGTGGCGGGTCGGGCCAGCCGGTAACCGCCATTGGCGCCACGAAACGATTCCACCAGCGTGGCGTGCCCCAGCGCCTTCAGCAATTTGCTCACCGTCGGCAGCTCCAGCCGGGTTTCCTCGGCGATCTGCACGGCGCTGTGCACGTGGTTCGGGTGGGTGGCGATGAAGGCCATTACCACCGTGGCGTAATCGGTCAATCGGCTGACGCGGAGCATGGAAACCGGCCGGATTCAATCGGGACCAAAATGGTACTGATTAGCGCTGCCGCGGTCAATGCCGCTGCAGCGCACCATCGGGGGGAAAGCGTGGATCGCAATGCCCGATCACCGTGCAAATTTCCGCGCAGACATGGCGCAAGTCATTGAAAAACCTGGCGCCGGCCTGGTGCGGCGAGATGGCACGCATCGTGCTGATTCCGAAGCCTCACCGCCGAGGAAAAACGCCATGAAGTGGATCACAGCCATCATCAAGCCTTTCACCCTGGACAGCGTGCACGAGGCCCTGTCGGAAGCAGGCGTGCAGGGCATGACCGTCACCGAGGTAAAGGGCTTCGGCCGACAGCGCGGCCATACCGAGTTGTATCGCGGCGCCGAGTACGTGGTCGATTTCCTGCCCAAGCTGAAGGTCGAGGTCGCGGTGGCCGACGATCAGCTCGAGCAGGTGATCGAGGCGATCAGCGGCGCCGCCCGCACCGGCAAGATCGGTGACGGCAAGGTTTTCGTCAGCGATCTGGAACAGGCCATTCGTATCCGCACACAGGAGTCCGACGTCGATGCGCTCTGAAACGGGATTTGGAATTCGGGATTCGGGATTCGGCCGCCGCCTCGTAGTGCGGTGCACATTGGCCTTGGTCGGCAGTTGCCTGACCTTGCCGGCGATGGCGCAGACGGCGGCCGCGCCGGACAGCGGTGACACCGCCTGGATGCTGACCGCCACCATGCTGGTATTGCTGATGACGATACCGGGCCTGGCGCTGTTCTACGGCGGCATGGTGCGGGCCAAGAATCTGCTGTCGGTGTTGATGCAGTGTTTCGCGATCACCGCGCTGGTGAGCGTGCTGTGGCTGCTGTACGGCTACAGCCTGGCGTTCAGCACCGAGGGCATGCAGGCGGGCGTGACCAACCTGCATTCGTTCATCGGCGGCCTGGACCGCGCGATGTTCGCGGGCATGACGCCGGCCAGCCTGTACGCGCATGTGCCGGAAAGCGTGTTCGCGATGTTCCAGCTCACCTTCGCCATCATCACGCCGGCGCTGATCGTGGGCGCGGTGGCCGAGCGCATGAAGTTCTCGGCGCTGATGCTGTTCACCATCGGCTGGTTCACCTTTGCCTACCTGCCGATGGCACACATGGTGTGGGGCGGCCCCGGCTCGTTCCTGGGCGACATCGGCGTGCTGGATTTTGCCGGTGGCACGGTGGTGCACATCAACGCTGGCATCGCCGGCCTGGTGGCCTGCCTGGTGCTGGGCAAGCGCCGCGGCTATCCGCATGCACCAATGCCGCCGCACAACCTGGGCTACACGCTGATCGGCGCCAGCATGCTGTGGCTGGGCTGGTTCGGTTTCAACGCGGGCTCGGCCGTCGCCGCCAACGGCACCGCCGGCATGGCGATGCTGGTGACGCAGATCGCCACCGCTGCCGCCGCGCTGGGCTGGATGGGCGTGGAGTGGATCATCCACCGCCGCGCCAGCGTGCTGGGCATCGCATCGGGTGCGGTGGCCGGGCTGGTGGCGATCACCCCCGCCGCCGGCACCATCGGCCCCGGCGGCGCGCTGATCCTTGGCGCAGCCGCGGGCGTGATCTGCTTCTTCTGCGCCACCCGCCTGAAGCACTACTTCGGCTATGACGACAGCCTGGACGTGTTCGGCGTGCACGCCGTGGCCGGCGTCGTGGGCGCGCTGCTCACCGGGCCGTTCGCGGCCGCCGCGCTGGGCGGCTTCGGCGCCGTCGAGCATCCGCTGGCGCAGCTGTGGATCCAGGCCAAGGGCGTGGGCTTCACCGTGCTGTGGAGCGGCGCGCTGACCTGGCTGGTGCTCAAGCTGATCGACTGGACCATCGGCCTGCGCGTGGACGAGGAGCAGGAACAGATCGGCCTGGACCTGGCGTTGCACGAGGAGCGTGCCTACAACCTGTCCTGAGCAGACACCGGATGGCGACATGACCGCGTGCCATGTCGCCATCCATTCAGTCGCTACGCCTCGCCGCGTCGTCGCACCGCGCGCTCTTCGATCCAGTCGTACAGCACCGGCAGCAGCACCAGGGTCAGCAAGGTCGAGGTGATCAATCCGCCGACTACCACGGTCGCAAGCGGACGCTGGGTTTCCGCGCCGACACCGCTCGAGAGCAGCATCGGCACCAGCCCCAGGATCGCCACGCTGGCGGTCATCAGCACCGGTCGCAGGCGCAGCGCGGCACCACGGATCACCGCATCGCGCACGGCCAATCCCTTCCCGCGCTGCTCGTTGAGGAAACTCACCAGCACGATGCCATTCAACATCGCCACGCCGAACACCGCGATGAAGCCGATCGCCGACGGCACCGACAGGTATTGTCCGGTGACCGCCAAGCCGACCAGTCCGCCGATGGTGGCGAACGGCACGTTGGC
>DATJCF010000282.1:0-14402 GCA_035514935.1 Rhodanobacter sp.
ATCGCCGATTGCGATGCCGTCATCGTCGGCCTCAAGGAGCGCATCGGCGCCGCCGAGGTGGCCAAGGCTTCGCGTTTGCGCATCGTCGCGAACCTGGGCGTGGGCTACGACAATCTTGATCTCGCCGCGCTCACGGCTGCCGGCGTCGCCGCTTCCAACACGGCCGGCGCGCTGGACGAGAGCGTGGCCGATTTCGCGTGGGCGATGCTGCTGGGCGCGGCCCGCCGCATGGGCGAGGCCGAGCGCTGGCTGCGCGCCGGCCAATGGCAAGGCACCCGTTTCACCGACTGGTTGGGCATGGACGTGCGCGGCCGCACGCTGGGCATCCTGGGCATGGGCCGGATCGGCCAGGCGGTGGCGCGGCGCGCCGTCGGCTTCGGCATGCAGGTGATCTATCACAACCGCTCGCCGCTGCCGCAGGCGCTGGAAAGCGAATGCCGGGCGCGTTGGGTCGACAAGGGCGAACTGCTGCGCACCTCCGATTTCCTGGTGCTGGCGCTGCCGCTGACGCCGGAAAGCCGGCATGCGATCGGCGCTGCCGAACTGGCGCAGATGAAACCTGCCGCAGTGCTGGTAAATATCGCTCGAGGCGGCATCGTCGACGACGCGGCCCTGGCCGAGGCGTTGGCGCAAGGTCGGCTCGCCGCGGCGGCGCTCGATGTGTTCGAAGGCGAGCCGGTGGTGAATCCCAAGCTGCTGGAACTCGACAACGTGCTGCTCAGCCCGCACATTGCCAGTGCCAGTCCCGATGCGCGCCGCGGCATGACCACGATGGCGGTAGACAATGTGCTGGCGTTGTTCGGACATGGTCCGCACGCCGGCCGTCCGCCCACGATTCTCAACCCCGAGGTGCTGGCTGCGGCCAGCCCGACCACCCACCCCTGAGCCAAGAACAGCATCCATGAGCAAGAAGAGCAGTTACAAGGTAGCAATGGTCGGCGCCACCGGCGCCGTGGGCGAAACCGTGCTGGCGATCCTCGCCGAGCGTGATTTCCCGATCAGCGAGCTGGTGCCGTTGGCCAGCGAACGCACCGCCGGCAGCGAGGTCACGTTCGCTGGCAAGAAGATCGTGGTGAAAAACCTGGCCGACTACGATTTCGAAGGCGTCGACATCGCGTTCTTCTCGGCCGGCGGCTCGGTCAGCAAGGTGCACGCGCCGCGCGCGGCCGCGGCCGGTGCGGTGGTGATCGACAACACCTCGGAGTTCCGCTACCAGGACGACATCCCGCTGGTGATCAGCGAGGTCAACCCGCATGCCATCGCCGAGTACACCAACCACGGCATCATCGCCAACCCGAACTGCTCCACCATGCAGATGCTGGTGGCGCTGGCGCCGATCCACCATGACGTGGGTATCGAGCGGATCAACGTGGCCACCTACCAGTCGGTTTCGGGCGCAGGCCGCTCGGGCATGGACGAACTGGGCAAGCAGACCGCCGCGCTGCTGAACTTCCAGAGCGCGGAACCGGAGAAGTTTCCCAAGCAGATCGCGTTCAACGTGATTCCGCACATCGACGACTTTCAGCCCAACGGCTACACCAAGGAAGAGATGAAGCTGGTGTGGGAAACCCGCAAGATCCTGGAAGACGACACCATCCAGGTGAATCCGACCGCCGTGCGCGTACCGGTGTTCTACGGCCATGCCGAGGCGGTGCACATCGAGACGCGGGTCAAGATCAGCGCCGAGCGGGCGCGCGAGCTGCTGGAGCAGGCGCCGGGCGTGGTGGTGCGCGACCAGCGCGAGGCCGGCGGTTATCCCACGCCGGTCAGCGATGCGGCCGGAACCGACCCGGTGTTCGTGGGTCGTATCCGCGAAGACATCTCGCACGAACGCGGCCTGGACATGTGGGTGGTGTCGGACAATATCCGCAAGGGTGCCGCGCTCAACGCGGTGCAGATTGCCGAACTGCTGATCGCCGATTACCTGTAAACGCGCCACCGCAGCCGTGCCCACCGTGAACTGCAGACAAGCGGATTCGCGGTGGGCATTCTGCTTTCTGCAGGGCGCCGACAGACCGCGGCCCGCGGCGAATCCGCCGCTTTCCGCAGTACGCGCCACCGCCCTGACCGGGCCGTGAAACCGGCGCGGGCGGTGACGAAGGGGTTCGTCATCGGTCTTTGCGGTAATGTCGCGCCACGGCATGGGCGAGAACGCGTAACAGCAATGTGTCGCAAGTATTCGACCTGCCTATTGTTGATTGGCCAGTTTGTAACTTAAAGTGGCATGCGTTTCGAGAAGCCGCCGGCATTGGCGGCCATATGAAAGTGCCAGGTTTGTTCGGGGGAACACGTGATGAATCGTTCGTTGAAGTGGTCGGTGCTGATGGCGCTGGCTCTGGGCAGCAGCCAGGTCATGGCGCAAGGCAGTGGGCAGGCCGGTGCGCTGGATCTCGGCCAGATCCAGGTCAAGTCGGCCCTCGGCCAGCCCTTGCTGGCGGAAATCCCGGTGCATTCGAGCCATCCGGCCGACCTGCACAACCTCAAGGTGCAGCTGGCCTCGGGCGAGGATTTCGCGCGTGCCGGCATCGCGGGCGGTCGTACGACACTGCCGCTGGAATTCAAGGTTGTCGACCTCGGCAACGGCCGCCAGGTGATTCGTATCACCAGCAGCACGGCGGTGGACGATCCCTACCTCGACCTGCTGCTGCAAGTCGATGGTGCCGCCGGCAAGAGCGTGCGCGAGTACACGCTGCTGCTCGATCCGCCCGGCTCGGTCGCTGGTGCGCCGGCGTACACGCAAGCTCCCGCACCGGCGACGCGGGCGGCGCCCGTACATCGCGCGGCACCGGCAGCCGCTGCACCCGCAGCCACGCCCGCACCTCGTGCGAACGCGGCGGTCAATGGCAACTATGGTCCGGTCCAGCGTGGCCAGACCTTGTCCACGATCGCGCGCAGCGCCGTGCCCGACGCCGATGTGCACCAGGTCATGCTGGCGTTCAAGCGGGCCAATCCCGACGCTTTCTACCGCGACAACATCAATGCGCTGAAGAGCGGTGAGGTGTTGCGCGTGCCCACGCGCGAGGAAATCCAGTCGACCGAGCGTGCGGCTGCGGTCGCCGAAGTGCGTCGCGAAAACAGCGACTGGCGCGCGACCGCCGCCAGCACGCCGACCACCGTGGCCGATGCGGCCACGCGCGCCTCCACCAGCAGCGCGCCGGCCGCCAGCCAGGCGTCGTCGACGGATCGTCTGGCGCTGGTTCCGGCCAGCGCAGGCAAGTCGTCCTCGGGTACCGATGACAAGGCCTCGGCGGCGCTCAAGCAGGATCTGTTGCGCAGCCAGGAAAGCATCGCCAGCCTGCAGCAGCAAAGCGGCGACCTGAAGGATCAGCTCAAGGAACTGGCCGACATCAACAGCAAGAACAAACGCTTGCTGACACTGAAGGACAACCAGATCGCCGAATTGCAGGCAAAGCTGGCCGCCGCCGGCCAGCCGGTGGATGGCGCGCCGAAGAGCGCCGCTGTCGTTGCGGCACCTGCCGTCGCGACCACGACCAGTGCCGCGAGCAAGGCCGAACGCGCCGCTCTTGCACTGGCTGGTACCGCCGCTGCCAAACCGACACCGGCACCCGTCGCCGCCGCATCCATGGCAACGACCACCACAACCACCACCGCGATGACGGCGCCGGCAAAGGCCGAAGCCCCCGCCACGGCCAAGCCGGCGGCGCAGCATCCTGCGCCCAAGCCGGCGTCGAAGGCGGCCGAGGTCGAGCAGCCTTGGTATATGCAGCAGGTGGCGTGGCTCGCCGCGGGTGGCGTGGTCGTGCTGCTGCTGTTGCTGGCCTTGCTGGGTCGTCGCAAGAAAGCCGTGAAACTGCCGGCAGCGGCGGCATCGTCATCGCTGGCCGATCGCTTTGCCGCGACGCCCACGGATGAATATGGCGGCGATGATGTCGACCAGAACGAATTGCTGGATCAGCTGGCCGAGCACCCGGATGACGTGAGCCTTCATCTGGAGCTGGTGAGCCTGTATTACTCGCGCCGCGACGTGGAGCACTTCGAGGCGGCGGCGGAGGCGATGCATGCGCATATCGTCGATCCGCAGCAGGAGGAGTGGCAGGATGTGGTGCACATGGGCGAGGACCTTTCTCCCGGTCATCCGCTGTTCGCCGCTCACGACGACATGCCCGCCGACGATGAGACCCAACTGCGCCCGGCATTCGATATCGATCATTACGGCGAAGAAACCGAGTTTGCGCCGGTGGCGCCGGTTGCCCCGGCTTCGCCAAAAAAGGTGAGCGAGTACAACTTCAACTTCCAGCTCTCGCCGACGCCTGCGTCGTCGGAGTCGCCTTACACCGAAGCGCCGCCGGCGGATGAATTTGCGTCATTCCATTCGGAGGACGACATCCTGCCTCCGTCGCCCACCGCCGAGTTCGAACCGCTGGACATCGGTGAACCGGCCGCCGACGAACCCGTTTCCACCTGGAAGTTCGATGACGATGAAGTGGCCGCTCCAGCCGAGTCGTTCGATCACGATGCGGGTGCCGAGCCGGGCGAATTCAGCGACGATCCGGTCGACACCAAGCTCGATCTGGCCCGTGCCTACATGGACATGGGCGACGCCGATGGCGCCCGCGCCATGCTCGACGAAGTGCTGCGGGAAGGCACCCAGATGCAGCGCGACGTGGCACAGCGGTTGTCCGACAGCCTGGGCTGAGCCCCATCGCGCACGATGCAACGGGCCGGCTTGCCGGCCCGTTGTCGTTGGCGTACTGCTAATCTTTGTTGTTTTCTTTCCGGCTTCACACGTCATGCGCATCGCCATGGGCATCGAATACGACGGGACCGATTTCTTCGGCTGGCAACGGCTGAAGGAAGGTCCCAGCGTGCAGGCCCGGCTGGAACAGGCGCTATCCCGGGTGGCCGACCATCCGGTGGACGTCAGTTGTGCCGGCCGTACCGATGCTGGCGTGCACGGGCGTTGCCAGGTGGTGCATTTCGATACGACGGCGCAGCGGGACATGCGTGGCTGGGTGTTGGGCAGTTGCTCCAACCTGCCGGACAGTGTGGCGGTGCTGTGGGCGCAACCGGTGGCGGAGGATTTCCATGCGCGCTATGCCGCCCGCAGCCGGCGCTACCGGTACCGCATCCTCAATCGCCCCGTGCGCGCGGCGCTGGAGGCGCGCTACGTGACATGGGAGCGCTTGCCGCTGGATGCCGAGCGCATGCACCAGGCCGCCCAGGCCTTGCTGGGGCTGCACGATTTCAGCGCCTTCCGCGCGCTGTCCTGCCAGGCGAAACATCCCCACCGCACCGTGCTGTCGGTCGATGTGCGGCGCGACGGCGAGTACGTCACGCTGGAGATCGAGGCGAACGGTTTCCTGCATCACATGGTGCGCAATATCGTGGGGTCGCTGCTGCTGGTTGGTCGTGGCGAGCGGCCGGTCGAATGGATGGCTGAACTGCTGGCCGGATGCAACCGGCAGGTCGCCGGTCCCACCGGCCCGGCCTCCGGCCTCACGTTTATCGGGCCGCGCTACGAGGCCCGTTGGGGCCTGCCATCGGAGGTAAGCCAATGACCCGCATCAAGTGCTGCGGCATGACCCGCGTGGAGGACGCGCTGCTGGCGGCGCGTCTGGGCGCCGATGCCATCGGCGTGGTGTTTGCCGCGTGCAGCAAGCGTCGTGTGGTGCTGGATCAAGCTGCGTCGATCGTGGCTGCGATGCCTGCTTTCGTCACCACGGTGGCATTGTTCATGGACGACGATGCGGAACTGGTACGGCAGGTGCTGCGCGACGTGCGTCCCGACCTGCTGCAATTCCATGGCGGCGAAACCGACGCGTGGTGCCAGCAGTTCGACCGGCCTTTCCTGAAGGCCGTGGCGATGGGCGAGGGGGCCGCGGCGTTGCCGGCGTTGCAGGCTTATCCGCACGCTCGCGGCTTGCTGCTGGACGGTCACGGCGCGGGTGAGGCTGGTGGCAGCGGCAAGACCTTCGACTGGTCGTTGATACCGCCGGACATGGGGTCGCGCCTGATCCTGGCCGGGGGGCTCTCGCCCGCGAATGTGGCCAGCGCGGTGCGCGAGGCGCGGCCGTGGGCGGTCGACGTCGCCAGTGGTGTCGAATCGTCGCCCGGCATCAAGGACCCCGCCAGGATGGCGGCCTTCATCCAGGCGGTTCGTGAGGCGGATGCTGGCTGCTAGGCTTCGTGTCCGTGCAATGCGTGGGGCCGCGTGTCAGTCCTCAGCCAGCTCGTTCGCCAACCACGCCGCCAATGCCGGCGCGCGCCGGTCGTGCCGGCGATCGGGTACGGCCAGGATCCATGCCGCATCGGTCGGCACGAATCCCCATGGTGCCAACAGACGTCCGGCGGCCAGTTCGTCGGTGACCAGCGGCGCGGGCACGATGGCGACGCCAAGGCCTGCGATGGCCGCTTCCAGCAGGTAGTAGAGATGGGGGAATCCCTGTCCTGACGGCGGCGAGCCCGACAGCTTCGCCGCGCGCGCCCACTCGCGGGACGCCTGTGGTCGCGATGCGGTGTGCAGCAGGGGTTCGTCCAGCAGGCAGGACGCAGGTTGACCCTTCAATTTTGGCCAGCCGCTGTAGCCTGGGCTGACCACCGGCCCGACCGTTTCCGGCGCCAGTACCTCGACGTGCCAATCCTTCGGCCACGGTGGCGCGGCCAGCAGCAACGCGGCATCGAGGCCGTCCAGCGCATGCGGCAGATCCTCCAGCGCCGACAGGTGCAAGGGCAGTTCCGGCAGGTCGTGACCCAGGCGCTCCAGTCGCGGAATCACCCAGCGCGCCAGCAGGCTGCCGGAACAGCCGAGCACAAACGGCGTGCGTGTCGGGTCGCGCGAAATCTCGACGCAGACATCGCGGAGCTGGCCGAACGACAAGGCGGCGGCGTCCCTCAGCCGAAGGCCCGCCGCGGTCAGGCTCACGCCACGACCGTGGCGTTGAAACAGGGGTACGCCCAGCCCGGCCTCCAGCGCACGGATCTGACGGCTGATCGCACCGTGCGTCACGTGCAGTTCGATGCCGGCGCGGCTGATGCTTTCAAGCCGTGCTGCGGCTTCGAACGCGCGCAGGGCATTCAGCGAGGGGAGTTCGCGGGTCATTTATATGTGAGTTTTACTGACAGATTGCGTGCGATCTTATCGCTTTTTGCGGCGCCGGTGCTGCGCTATGGTGACGGCTTCACCTCCGTCATATCGAGCTTCAACATGTCCACCATCGACGACTTCCACGCCTGGCCCGACGAGCACGGCCGCTTCGGCAACTACGGCGGCAGCTACGTCGCCGAGACGCTGATGGCGCCGTTGGCCGAATTGACCGAGGCCTACCTGCGCCTGCGCAAGGACCCCGAATTCATCGCCGAACTCGACCGCGACCTGAAGTACTACGTCGGTCGCCCCAGTCCGATCTATCACGCCGAACGCCTGTCGCAGCATGTGGGCGGGGCGCGCATCCTGCTGAAGCGTGAGGACCTGAACCACACCGGCGCGCACAAGATCAACAACACGGTCGGCCAGGCGCTGGTCGCCAAACGCATGGGCAAGCTGCGCATCATCGCCGAGACCGGTGCCGGCCAGCACGGCGTCGCCAGCGCCACGGTGGCCGCGCGGCTGGGCCTGAAATGCGTGGTCTACATGGGGGCGGTGGACATCGAACGGCAGAAGATGAACGTCTACCGCATGAAGTTGCTGGGTGCCGACGTGGTGCCGGTGACATCTGGCTCGAAGACGCTGAAGGATGCGTTGAACGAGGCGATGCGCGACTGGGTCACCAACGTGGCCGACACCTTCTACATGATCGGCACCGTGGCCGGCCCCCATCCGTATCCGCTGATGGTGCGTGATTTCAACGCCATCGTGGGCCGCGAGGCGCGCGCGCAGATGCTGCAGGATTACGGCCGGCTGCCCGACGCGCTCACCGCTTGCGTCGGCGGCGGTTCCAACGCGATCGGCCTGTTCCACGAATTCCTCAATGACCGCGACGTACGCATCGTGGGTGCCGAAGCGGCCGGCGATGGTATCGAAACGGGCCATCATGCCGCGTCGCTGGCGGCGGGCCGCCCCGGCGTGCTGCACGGCAATCGCACCTACGTGCTGTGCGACGACAACGGCCAGATCACCGAGACCCATTCGGTCTCGGCCGGTCTGGATTACCCCGGCGTCGGCCCCGAGCATGCGTTCCTGAAAGACGCCGGCCGCGCCGAATACGTGGGTGTCACCGATGACGAAGCCTTGCAGGCGTTCCATCTGCTGGCGCGTACGGAAGGCATCCTGGCCGCATTGGAATCCAGCCACGCGGTGGCGCAGGCGATCAAGCTGGCGCGCGAATACCCGAAGGACGGCCTGGTTCTGTGCAACCTGTCCGGCCGCGGCGACAAGGATGTGCATACGATCGCCGCGCGCGAAGGGGTGGAGGTATGAAGGCGGGATTCGGGATTAGGGATTCGGGATTTGGCAAAAGCGGGCTGCGTGGTTACGCATGTGCGCCATGCAAGTCCGTTGCTTTCGCCAGTCCGTTTGTCGCCGCCCACACCTCATTCGAGTAAATGCACATGTCCAATCCCGAATCCCTAATCCCGAAACCCGGCTCTCAACGCATCGATCGCCGTTTCGCGGCCTTGAAAACCGCCAGCCGCACCGGTCTGATTCCCTTCGTCACCGCCGGTGATCCGTCGCCCGAGCACATGGTCACGCTGATGCATGCGCTGGTGGAGGGCGGGGCCGACCTGATCGAGCTGGGCGTACCGTTTTCCGACCCGATGGCCGATGGCCTGGTGATCCAGCATGCCAGCGAGCGGGCGATCGCCAAGGGCGTCGGCATCGGTGAGGTGCTGGGCTGGGTGGCCGCATTCCGCCAGCGCGATGCCGAGACGCCGATCGTGCTGATGGGCTACCTCAACCCGGTCGAGATTCACGGCTACACGCGTTTCGCGCAGGAGGCCGTGCAGGCTGGCGTGGATGGCGTGCTGCTGGTCGATTGCCCGCTGGAGGAAGCCGCCGTATTGCAGCCGCTGCGCGATGCCGGCCTGCAGCAGATCCTGCTGGCGGCGCCGACCACTGCACCGCAGCGGATGGAGCGGTTGTGCGAGGCCGCGGAGGGCTTCCTGTATTATGTGTCCTTTGCCGGGATCACCGGGGCAGGGCAGCTCAGCACGCAGGATATCGCCGGGCGCGTGGCTGGCGTCCGGGCCAGCGCCAAGGTACCGGTGGCGGTAGGTTTCGGCATACGCGATGCACAGAGCGCGAAGGAAATTGCGGGGTTTGCCGACGCGGTGGTGATCGGCAGCGCCTTGGTCGCGCGGTTGGCGGAAGCCACCGGGCCGGACGACATCGCCGGCCGGGCGAAGGATTTCCTGCAGCCGATCCGGGCAGCGCTGGACGCACACTGAGCGGTCATCTGGCCGCTTCAGGTCAGAAACGTTTGAGGTGTTTGCATGAACTGGTTGCAGAAAATCATGACCCCGCGCACGCGGCCCCAGAGCTCCACCGCCGGCAAGGGCTCGGTGCCCGAGGGCGTGTGGGAGAAATGCGGTGGCTGCGGCGCGGTGTTGTACCGCCCCGAACTCGATCGCAACCTCATGGTGTGCCCCAAGTGCGGCCATCACCATTACATCGCGGCGCGCATGCGGCTGCGTGCGCTGCTGGACGAAGGTTCCGGCCAGGAGCTGTGGGCCAGCATGGAGCCTACCGATCCGCTGAAATTCCGCGATTCGAAAAAATACCGCGACCGCATCATCGCCGCGCAGAAAAAGACCGGCGAGAAAGACGCGCTGTTGACCATGAGCGGCAAGTTGAAGGGCCGGTCGTTGATGGTGGCGGCGTTCGAGTTTGCCTACATGGGTGGCTCGATGGGTTCGGTGGTGGGCGAGAAATTCACCCGCGCCGCGGAACGTGCGCTGGCCGACAAGAGCGCGCTGGTGTGTTTTTCCGCCACCGGCGGCGCGCGCATGCAGGAGGCGCTGTTTTCGCTGATGCAGATGGCCAAGACCTCCGCCGCGCTGGCGCGCCTGCGCGATGCCGGCGTGCCGTACATCAGCGTGCTGACCAACCCCACCACCGGCGGCGTCTCGGCCAGCCTGGCCTTGCTGGGCGATGTCAACATCGGCGAGCCGAAGGCGTTGATCGGTTTTGCCGGCCCGCGCGTGATCGAACAGACGGTGCGCGAGACGTTGCCCGAGGGCTTCCAGCGTTCGGAGTTCCTGGTCGAGCACGGCGCCATCGACATGATCGTCGACCGCCGCGAGATGCGCGACAAGCTGGCCGACCTGCTGGGCATCCTCGGGCGCGAACAACGCGCGGCCTGACCGCCACGCTGTCGCCATGCGATGCCGCCTTCGGGCGGCATCGTCGTTTCCGCGAACGGGTTTTCCACAGCGGTTGTGGAAGCAGGTCGGTAAAGCCTGTGGACAAGCCGCGGCCACGGCTTTTGCATCAGGCACTTGCTACGCATTGCGCAGGAAATGCGCAGCGGTTTTCCGCGCGGCGTCGCCAGCGCGGCGCCAGTTTTCCACAGCAGTTGTGTGCCGCTTCTGTACAAGCCTGTGGACAACGCCGACGCGTCCTTTGCCGACAATCACTTGGCACGGCGTGCCGATGTTTTGCCCAGTTCGCGATGGCGCATCGCGAAGTTCTCCACAGCGATTGTGGACCGCCGTTGGTAAAGCCTGTGGACAACCAGTCTATGTATCTGAGTGCAAAGGAACTGCTGACGGCGTGCGTAGTTGCTGACCAGGCGAAGGGCTCAGATCAATGATTGCATCACCCACAGCGACGCGGTGCCGAGCGCCCCGCCGATGGCGATGGCGGCGAGTACATCGCTGGGATAGTGCAGGCCGAGAATCACCCGCGAGGCGGCTACCAATGTGGTGAAGCCCAGCAACAGGGACGCCATCGGCGGATACCAGGCCAGCGCGACCACGGTGAAACTCACGGCCTGCAAGGTATGTCCCGACGGAAAGCTGAACTCGTCCAGCGGCGGCACATGTGCGATCACGCCGGGGCAGGAGCGGTAGGGCCGGGGCCGGCGTGTCCAGCGTTTCAGCAGACGGTACAGCAGCAGCGCGGTCAGCCCGGTCACGGCCATGTGTGTGGCAGCGGTGATGCCGTCGCGTCCACCGAACAAGGCCAGCGCCGCCATCAGCGTGTACCAGAACACACCGTCGCCAAGGCGGCTGATCGCGCCGAAGAACAAGCCCACCATGCGCCGGGTGCCCCAGCGGTTGGCCGCCACGCAGACGCGGCGGTCCAGTGCAAAACGTGGCCCGAGCAAAAGCTCAGGCGTGGGCGATGGTGGCGGCGTGCTCATGCAGGTTCTCCTCGGCCATCTCGCGCAACAGGGTTTCGAAATCGCAGATCACGGCCTCGGGCGACAGGCCGGCCATGCCGACGTGGGCGGCGCGGCCCATGTATCGGATCAGCGCCGGATTGCTGGCCAGCTTTACCGCCGCCTCGATGAAGGCCGGTGCGTTGCCCGGCTTGATGCCATAGCCGTTGATGCCGTCGACCAGGTGTTCACGCGCCGCACCCTGGGCGTAGGCGATCACGGGCAGGCCGGCAGCCAACGCCTCGAGGATCACGTTGCCGAAGGTTTCGCTGAGGCTGGGGAAGGGGAACAGGTCGGCGCTGGCGTAGTGCCGCCCCAGCGCTTCGCCGCGCTGCACACCGGCATGGATGAAGTCCGGATGCGCCGCCATCAGCGCAGCGCGGGCCGGGCCATCGCCGACCCATACGTAGCGTGCCTGGGGCAGCTGCTGCTGGATGGCGCGGAAGGTATCTATCGCCAGGTCGAGGTTCTTCTCAGGGGCGATGCGTCCCACGTAGAGGACCACCGGCGCGGACGCATCGACGCCCCATGCGGCGCGCAGGCTGTCGTCGCGTCGGGACGGATGGAACAGCTGCGTGTCCACCGCCCGTCGCAACAGGCGCGCATTGGAAATGCCCATGTCGTGCAGCTCCCGCACGAGCGCGTGGGTGGGCACCAGGGTGGCTGCCGCCCGTTGGTGAAAGCGGCACAGGTAAGCACGAACCCATGGCGTCAGCATGCCCACGCCGTAGTGTTCGGCGTAGCTGTCGAAACGGGTATGGAAACCGCTGCTCAGCGGGATGCCCAGGCGACGCGCCGCCCGCATCGCCGACCAGCCAAGCGGGCCTTCGGTGGCGACGTAAACCGCGTCGGGTCGCTGCAGCTTCCAGTGCTGATTCAACGTGCGCCCGGCTGGCAGGCCGAAGCGCAAGCCGGGGTAGCGCGGCAGGGCGCCGCCACGCACCTCAAGGACATCGATGCCGGGTTCGTCCTGCTGCGGTCGGGCCTGGCGCGGGCGGATCAGGTCGACATCGTGGCCGCGCGCCGCCAGGCCGGCGGCGAGGCTGTGGACGGTCAAGGCCACGCCGTTGATTTCCGGCGGATAGGTTTCGCTGACGATACCGATGCGCATGACATGCCCCGTGCTGGCTTGACCCAGCTTCGCGGGCCGGCGTTGCGTCGGCATGGCGGGCGCATGACATCACGGTGACGCCAGCCACGAGTGCGGTTTCTTTGGCGGCGACACTGCGCCTACACTGACCGTTGTCACCACGCTTGGAGAATGAATGTGAAACGTATCCTGCTTGCGCTTGCCCTCACTGGACTGGTCGGTTCCGCGATGGCCGTCGATGCGCCGGGCTTGCCCGTCACCAAGGCGCCCGCCGGTGCCGAGGTCTACATCATCTCCCCCAGCGACGGTGCCACCGTGGGCCAGGATGTCACCGTGCGCTTCGGCCTCAAGGGCATGGGGGTGGCACCGGCTGGCGTGGCCAAGGAGCACACCGGTCATCATCATCTGCTGGTCGACGTGACCGAACTGCCCGCCGCCGGCAAGCCGATCCCGGCCGACGCCCATCACATCCATTTCGGCGGCGGCCAGACCCAGACCACGCTGAAGCTGGCGCCCGGCACGCACACACTGCAACTGGAGCTGGGCGACCAGAACCACGTGCCGTTCGATCCGGCGCTGGTGTCGAAGAAGATCACCATCCACGTGAAGTAAGCCATCGCGTCGGTTATCGGTGGCGGATCGGCTAAAATCGGTGGCCTCATTCCCACCTTGCCGACGCCACCGATGACCGTACGTACCCGCTTCGCTCCCAGCCCCACCGGTTTCCTGCATATCGGCGGTGCGCGTACCGCGCTGTACTGCTGGCTGGAAGCGCGTCGTCGTGGCGGCGAATTCGTGTTGCGCATCGAGGACACCGATCGCGAGCGCTCCACCGACGCGGCGGTGCAGGCCATCCTCGATGCGATGCACTGGCTCGGTCTCGATGCCGACGACGGCCCGTATTACCAGACCGAGCGGCTGGCGCGTTACAAGCAGGTGGCCGATGAGCTGCTCGCCGCCGGCAAGGCCTATTACGCGTACGAGAGCAAGGAAGAGATCGAAGCCATGCGCGAGGCCGCCATGAAAGCGGGCGAGAAGCCGCGCTACAACGGCTATTACCGCGACCGCAACGAGCCGCTGCGCGACGATCCGAACCGGGTGATCCGCTTCCGCAACCCGAGCGAAGGTTCGGTGGTGTTCGACGACAAGGTCAAGGGCCGCATCGAGTGGGCCAACAGCGAGCTGGACGATCTGGTGATCTTCCGCTCCGATGGCTGGCCCACCTACAACTTCGCGGTGGTGGTCGACGATATCGACATGGGTATCACCGAGGTGATCCGCGGCGACGACCACGTCAACAACACGCCGCGGCAGATCAACATCTACAAGGCGCTCGGCGCGACCGTGCCGGAGTTCGCCCACCTGCCGATGATCCTGGACAAGGAGGGCAAGAAGCTCTCCAAGCGCACCAGCGCGGTCAGCGTGATGGAATACCGCGCCGACGGTTTCCTGCCGCACGCGATCCTCAACTACCTGGTGCGGCTGGGCTGGTCGCATGGCGACCAGGAGATCTTCTCGCGCGAGGAGATGATCGCGCTGTTCGACATCGCCGACGTCAACAAGGCCGCCTCGCGCTTCGACACCGAGAAGCTGGCCTGGCTCAACCAGCACTACCTGAAAACCGACGAGCCGCAGACGCTTGCGGCCGAGTTCGAATGGCATCTTGCACGTACCGGTATCGATTTCAGCCAGGGCCCGGCACCGGCCGACGTGATCGTGGCGCTGCGCGACCGTGTGCACACGCTGAAGGAAATGGCCGAGCGCGCGAAGATCTGGTACGCGCCGATCGCCGAGTGGGATGAGAAGGCCGTCGCCAAACACCTGAAGAACGACTCGGCACCGGCCGCGCTGGAAACAGCAAAAGCGCTGCTGGCCGAATGCACCTGGCAGCCCGAACCGATCCACGACGTGATCGCTCAGGTTGCCGCGAAACTCGAACTGGGCATGGGCAAGATCGCGCAGCCCTTGCGCGTGGCGATGACCGGCACCCAGGTGTCGCCGTCGATCGAACACACCATCTACCTCGCCGGCCG
>DATJCF010000283.1:0-7966 GCA_035514935.1 Rhodanobacter sp.
GGCAGTGACGATGCCACTCTTGCCCAGCAGGCCCACCCGCAGCGCGTCGAGCGCGTCGAGCGTGGCGGCGTTGCCGATATCGGCCAGCGCCTGCTTGGCGCGGCTTTCCAGATCATCCATCGATGCGATTCCGGGTTGTCATGGAAATCGGGAATCGGGAATCGGGAATCGGAACGGCTGCACTTTGCCATTTCCCATTCCCCATTCTCCATTCCCCACCAACAAAAACGGGGAGGAGACCAAAGCCTCCTCCCCGCTTGCTTTACATCATATCGCGCTGACGCAGGTGCGTCCGACGATCAAGCGGCCAGACTGGCCTTTGCTTTCTCGGCGATCACTTCAAACGCCTTGATGTCGTGCACGGCGATGTCGGCCAGGACCTTGCGGTCCACCGTGATGCCGGCCTTGCTCAGGCCATTGATCAGGCGGCTGTAGGACAGGCCGAACATGCGCGCAGCGGCGTTGATGCGGACGATCCACAGTGCGCGGAACTGGCGCTTGCGCTGTTTGCGACCGATGTACGCGTACTGGCCGGCCTTGATGACGGCCTGGTTGGCAACGCGGAAGACCTTGCGGCGGGCGTTGTAGTAGCCCTTGGCACGACCGATGATTTTCTTGTGACGACGACGGGCGGTAACGCCACGCTTTACACGAGCCATGGTTTATCTCCTCGTCTTCAGTACGGCAACATGCGGGCGACACCCGGGGCGTCACACGCCTTCAGGTGGTTCTTGGCACGCAGGCCGCGCTTCAACTTGGTCGACTTCTTGGTCAGGATGTGTGACCGGTAAGCGTGACCGCACTTGATTTTGCCCGACGCGGTCTTGCGAAAACGCTTCGCCGCCGCCCGGTTGGTCTTGATCTTGGGCATGGAACTGCTCCTTGGGTGGGGAAAACCCCCGTTTCTGACTGATCTGGCGGCAACCGCAGGTTGCGCTTTCCGTCCTGCCACGATCGGTGCACGACCCATCCAGGCGGGTCGAATCGGTGATTGTACGGAATCCAAAGCCCCGATACCAGTAGGAGCGCACCCTGTGCGCGATGCCTTTCGCCGAACCGACGGAAGAACATCGCGCACAGGGTGCGCTCCTACAGACACGGCACCCGAAGGTGCGCGGGGTTATTTCTTCTTCGGCCCGATCATCATGACCATCTGGCGGCCTTCCAGGCGCGGATAGGACTCCACCTGACCGTTGTCGCCGATGTCTTCCTGGATCTTGCGGGCCAGGTTCTGGCCCAGGTCCTGGTGCGACATCTCGCGGCCGCGGAAACGGATGGTGACCTTGACCTTGTCGCCTTCCTCAAGGAACCGCAGCATGTTGCGCAGCTTGATCTGGTAGTCGCCCACGTCGGTGACGGGGCGGAACTTCACTTCCTTGATCTCGACCTGCTTCTGCTTCTTCTTGGCGGCCTGCGCCTTCTTCTGGGCTTCGAACTTGAACTTGCCGTAATCCATGATGCGGCAGACCGGCGGATCGCCGTTGGGCTGGATCTCGACCAGGTCCATACCCGCTTCCTGCGCCAGTGCCAGCGCCTCGTCACGGGTCAGGATACCGAGCTGTTCCGCTTCGGCACCGATGACACGTACCCGCGGCACACGGATTTCCAGGTTACGACGATTGCCCTTGTTGTCGGTGGTTGCGATACCACGATCCTCCAGAAGAAGTGATGAAAAAGACCGCCGAATCTGAGCATTCGGGCTCAGCGCCGGGTTTCGGTCTCCAGTCGTTCGATGAAGTCGGCCAGCGGCATGCTGCCCAGGTCCTCGCCGGAACGGGTACGCACAGAAACCGTCCCCGTCTCTTTCTCGCGGTCACCGACCACGAGGAGGTAAGGCACTTTCTGCATCGTATGCTCGCGGATTTTATAGCCGACTTTCTCGTTGCGCAAATCCGATTGTACCCGGAAACCTTTGTCGACAAGGGTTTGCGTCACCCGGGCGGCGTAATCGGCCTGCGCATCGGTGATGCTGAACGCCACCGCCTGAACCGGCGCCAGCCACGCGGGCAGCAGGCCCGCGTGATGCTCGATCAGGATGCCGATGAAGCGCTCCATCGAACCCACGATGGCCCGGTGCAGCATCACGGGATGCCGCTTCTGCGAGTGCTCGTCGACATACTCGGCGCCCAGGCGCTCGGGCATCATGAAATCCACCTGCATGGTGCCGACCTGCCAGTCGCGGCCGATCGAATCCTTCATGTGGTATTCGATCTTGGGGCCGTAGAACGCGCCCTCGCCCGGCAGCTCGGTCCATTTCACCCCGGCGGCCGACAGCGCGCTGCGCAGCGCGGCCTCGGCGCGATCCCACACGTCGTCATCGCCGATGCGCTTTTCCGGACGCAGCGCCAGCGCCACGTCGATGTGCTCGAAACCGAAATCGGCGTAGACCTGCATGGCCTGCGCGTGGAACGCGGTGACTTCCGGCTCGATCTGTTCCGGCGTGCAGAAGATGTGGCCGTCGTCCTGGGTAAACGCACGCACGCGCATGATGCCGTGCAGCGCACCGGACGGTTCGTTGCGATGGCAGCCGCCGAATTCGCCGTAGCGGATCGGCAACTCGCGGTAGCTGTGCAAGGTCGTGTTGAACACCTGCACATGGCCGGGGCAGTTCATCGGTTTCAGCGCGAACGTGTGCTTCTCCGACTCGGTGAAGAACATGTTTTCCTGGTAGTTGTCCCAGTGGCCGGACTTCTTCCACAGCGACACATCCAGCACCTGCGGGCAGCGCACTTCCTGGTAGCCGCTCTTCCTGTACACACCGCGCATGTACTGCTCGACCTGCTGCCAGATTGCCCAGCCGTTCGGGTGCCAGAACACCATGCCCGGGCTTTCTTCCTGCTGATGGAACAGGTCGAGCTGCTTGCCGATCTTGCGATGGTCGCGTTTCTCGGCCTCTTCCAGCTGGAACAGATACGCCTTCAGGTCCTTGTCGTTCAGCCACGCGGTGCCGTAGATGCGCGTCAACATGGCGTTGTTGGAGTCGCCGCGCCAGTACGCGCCGGCCACTTTCATCAGCTTGAACGAGCGCAGCTTGGCCGTATTCGGCACGTGCGGGCCGCGGCACAGGTCGGTGAATTCGCCCTGCGAATACAGCGAAAGATCCTCGTTGGCGGGAATGCCCTCGATGATCTCGGCCTTGTATTCCTCGCCCAGGCCGCGGAAGAACGCCACTGCCTCGTCGCGCGATTTCACCGTACGCGTCACCGGCAACTGCTCGGCCACGAGCTTGTGCATCTCCGCCTCGATCCTGGGCAGATCCTCGGGCGTGAACGGGCGCTCGTAGGCGAAATCGTAAAAGAAGCCATTGTCGATCACCGGACCGATCGTCACCTGCGCGCCCGGAAACAACCGCTGCACGGCCTGACCCATCAGATGCGCGGTGGAATGGCGCAGGATCTCCAGCGCCTCGGGGCTCTTGTCGGTCACGATCTGCAGGCTGGCGTCGTGATCGATCGAAAAACCGGCATCGACCAGCTGGCCGTCGACCTTGCCGGCCAGTGTGGCCTTGGCCAGGCCGGCGCCGATGGAGGCGGCCACGTCCTGCACGGTAACGGGATGATCGAACGGCTTTTTGCTGCCGTCGGGTAGCGTGATCTCAATCATGGATGGCACCTGATGACCCGCCCCAGTGGCGGATCGAAAAACGAAGTATGACTGCAAGCGTGCTCACTGGCCGCAAAAAAACCGGGTAGCGGCCACGAAAAAGGGCGCAAAGCGCGCCCTTCGGTTCTGCCTTGCAGGATGGGATCAATCGGAAACGTTGCTAGTGTCCATGTCACACACTCGACCGGCAGTTACCTGCAGGTCACCACGGCAGGCGCGAAGGGATCAAAAAGTTACTTCGCACCTGTTCGGGTGTCAACGCCACCACTGATCCAGCCGGACACCAGTTCCGGATGCGCCTTCACCCATGCGCGGGCATTTTCGTCGGCATCGGCGCCCGGCTGCCGATCGGCCGCCATCACCTGCTGCATCTGTGCCGACGTCCAGCGGAAGCCATCGAGTATCGCGTAGGCCTTGGGCTTGTCGTGCTGAAGACCCTTGCGCACAAGCGTGTCGATGTCTTCGGCACCGCCGAAACTGCCCTTGGGATCGGCCAGGTATTTCAACTTCCAGCGCGCCCACATCCAGTGCGGCGTCCAGCCGGTCACCACGATCCACTGCCGCTCATCGATCGCGCGCCCCAACGCGGCAGCCATGCCGGCATCGGTGCCTTCGATGAGTTTCAGCGGCAGCTGGTAGGTCTCGATCGCCTTGCGTGCAATGCCCATTTCGCCAGCATCGGGATCGATGCCGACGATGCGGTGGCCGAACTGATCGGCGTGCGCAGCCAGCTGATCGATCGCGTCGATCGACACGTAATCGGGCACCACCAGGCCGATCCGGGTACCGGCCATGTTCGGCCCCAGGTTGATCAACCGGTCCTGGGCTCGCGCGTAATAAGTCGCGTGCGTGCTGGGCAGCCAGGCGCAAACGGTGGCATCGGCGTCGCCTTGCGCCAGCGCCGAATACATCGCCGCGCCGGTCAGCTGGATGGTTTTCACGCGGAAACCCTGTTGCTCCAGCACGGCCTTGGCCACGTGGGTGGCGGCGGAGCAACTGGACCAATCCACGTAGGCGAGTTTTATGTCGTGCGAGGATTTGAACGACGTATCCGCCGGCTCGCTGGAGGGCGCTGTGCAGCCGCTTGCCAGGGCAAGCGCGAGCATGCAGGCAAGCACCGGACGACGCTGGAGCAGCTTGTCGATCATGGCATTCACCTGAATGGCCGCATGCGGGCAAACATTGTAGAGCGATCGCGTGGCTATGCATCCCGCCGCGCGGGCAGCGGCCGGTAGAATGAGCGTACCTGCACTCATCGGATCCCCTCCATGCGCATCCTGGTTACCGGCACCGCCGGCTTTATCGGCGCCGCCCTGGCGCAACGATTGCTGGATCGTGGTGACGAGGTTCATGGCTTCGACAACCACAACGACTATTACGACCCGGCGCTGAAGGAAGCGCGGCTGGCGCGCTTCATCGATCACCCGAACTACACGCACCAGCGCGCCGACCTGGCCGATACCACCGCGGTGGACCAGGCGTTCGCCGCGTTCCGGCCACAGCGGGTGGTGAACCTGGCGGCGCAGGCGGGTGTGCGCTACTCGCTGCAGAACCCCCGCGCCTACGTGCAAAGCAACCTGGTCGGCTTCGTCAATATCCTGGAAGCCTGTCGCCATGGCGAGGTCGGGCATCTGGTCTACGCGTCGTCCAGTTCGGTCTACGGCGCCAACCGCAAGATGCCGTTCGCACTGGAAGATGCGGTCGATCACCCGGTGAGCCTGTACGCCGCCAGCAAGAAGGCAAACGAGCTGATGGCACACACATACAGCCATCTATACGGCCTTCCCACCACCGGCCTGCGCTTCTTCACCGTGTATGGCCCGTGGGGTCGGCCGGACATGTCGCCGATCCTTTTCGCCGACCGGATCAGCCGCGGCGAGCCGATAGACGTGTTCAACCACGGCCATCACAGCCGCGATTTCACCTATATCGACGACATCGTGGAAGGCGTGATGCGCGCGCTCGACCACCCCGCCGAGCCCGACCCCGCGTACGACGCCGAGCACCCCAACCCCGCCACGTCGAGCGCGCCCTACCGCGTCTACAACATCGGCAACGACCAGCCGGTGCAGCTGATGCACTTCATCGAGTTGCTGGAGCAGAACCTGGGCCGTACCGCGGAAAAACGCCTGCTGCCGATGCAGCCTGGCGACGTGGCGGACACCTGGGCCGACGTCTCCGCGCTGCGCCGCGACGTGGGCTATGCGCCCACCACTTCCATAGAGGATGGCGTGGCGCGTTTTGTCGAGTGGTATCGCGAATATCGCGGGCAATAAAACCTTCGACGGTCACCCTGTGGGAGCGGCTTCAGCCGCGATGCTTTTCGGGCGACCCAAAAGTCAAAGGCATCGCGACTGAAGCCGCTCCCACAATCCAGGGCATCAGAACGGCTTGGCGAGCACCAGCCAGATCACGCCCAGCAACAGCAGCACCGGCAGCTCGTTGATCCAGCGCAGTGCCCGAGCCGATGGAAGGTTGCCGCCCGCGGCCTTGCGCTTCAATGCGCGGCCAGCCCAGACGAAATACACCATCAGGATGGCCACAAGGGTCAGCTTGGCGTCGATCCAGTGCGTGCCCGCGGTGACGTTCGGCAGCGCCGTCGGAAATACCCGCCAGCCCTGCCACAAGGTCAGGCCGAACAGAAACGCGATGCCGAACATGTTGTGACCGAACTTGTAGAGGCGCCGCCCCATCAGCTGCAACCGCGCCTGCACGGCCGGCTCATTCGCGGTCTCGGCCAGGTTCACCAGAATCCGCGGCAGGTAGAACACCGTGGCCATCCAGGCAATCACGAACAGCAGATGCAGCGACTTGATCAACAGATAGGTCATGACAACGCTCCGTGGACAAACAAAAACGGCGCGACCTGTGGGGCCGCGCCGTTCGGGGTATTGGTGGGCGGTACAAGGATCGAACTTGTGACCCCTACCATGTCAAGGTAGTGCTCTACCGCTGAGCTAACCGCCCGTCTCGCCACGGCATGCCGTGCGAGCCGCGCAGTATACGGTAGCGGCCGGCGGTCGACAATAACCTGGGCGCGACAATAAGCCCCGCTCCCCGAAGCACCGAAAAATCCCAAAACCCGCCCGGAACCCGAAGCTTCCTTCCCCCGCTTCGCGGGGGAAGGTACCGCAGGCGGATGGGGGCGCTTTTGATCTTGCCCTTACGGCAAAAGCCCCCTTCAGCCCTTCGGGCAGCTGCACTCGCGCCATCCATGGTGCTCGCCCTGCGGACGGCTCGCGCCGCACAAAACGGCAATCCTGCCGGTTTGTCCCAGCGGGGGAAGCAAAAAAGCTAGCGCAGCGATTGCTCGCGCAGCTGGTGAATCTGGTCGCGCAGCTTCGCGGCATCCTCGAACTCCAGGTTCTGCGCGTGCTTGTACATCTGCGACTCCAGCTTCTTCAGCATGCTGGCAGCCTGCGAGGCGCTGAGGCTGGCGTAGTCGGCCGGTTGCTCGGCCACGGCGCGGACACGGGACTTGCTGCCGCGGCGGTTGCCCGCGTCGCTGCGTGCCCCCTCCATGATGTCGGCGATGCGCCGCACAATGGTGGTTGGCACGATGCCCTGTTCCAGGTTCCAGGCGATCTGCTTTTCGCGGCGGCGGGCGGTTTCGTCCATCGCCGCCTGCATCGAGCGGGTGACGTTGTCGGCGTACAGGATGGCCTTGCCGCGCACATTGCGCGCCGCGCGGCCGATGGTCTGGATCAGCGAGCCGGTGGAACGCAGGAAACCCTCCTTGTCGGCGTCGAGGATCGCCACCAGCGACACCTCGGGCATGTCCAGGCCCTCGCGCAGCAGGTTGATGCCGACCAGCACGTCGAACTCGCCCAGGCGCAGGTCGCGGATGATCTCGCTGCGCTCGACCGTCTCGATGTCCGAGTGCAGGTAGCGCACCTTGATGTCGTGCTCGGAAAGGTATTCGGTGAGGTTCTCGGCCATGCGCTTGGTCAGCGTGGTGACCAGCACGCGGTCGCCCATGGCGATGCGCTTGTGCGCCTCGCTGAGCAGGTCGTCGACCTGGGTGCGCACCGGGCGCACTTCCACTTCCGGGTCGACCAGGCCGGTGGGGCGCACCACCAGCTCGGTCACTGCGTCGCCGGATTTCCGCAATTCGTAGTCGCGCGGGGTGGCGGAGACGTAGATCGCGCGCGGCACCCGCTGCTCCCATTCCTCGAATTTCAGCGGCCGGTTGTCCATCGCCGAGGGCAGCCGGAAACCGAATTCCACCAGGGTTTCCTTGCGCGAGCGGTCGCCCTTGTACATGGCGCCCAGCTGCGGCACGGTGACGTGCGACTCGTCCACCACCAGCATGCCGTCGGGCGGCAGGTAGTCGAACAGGGTCGGCGGTGGCTCGCCCGGCAAG
>DATJCF010000284.1:0-14260 GCA_035514935.1 Rhodanobacter sp.
CCGCGTGGCCTGCGCGCCACCCAGTTCACCTTGCTGTCGGCGCTGCACCTGGCCGGGTCGAAGCCCATCGGCGAACTGGCCGAGATGCTCTCCGCCGACCGCACCACCCTGACCCGCAATCTCTCCGTCGCCGAAAAGAACGGCTGGGTAGCGTTGCGCGTCGATCCCGCCGATGCGCGTTCGCGTCTGGCGACCATCACCCGCAAGGGTTCGCGCACCCTCGCTGCGGCCCTGCCAATCTGGGATGCCACGCAGCAACGGTTGCTCCAGGACATTGGCGAACCCGCCGCTGCAAGCCTGCACCGCCTTGCGGGCGGGCCATGCGTGATGCCGTTGCCCGCCCAAAGCGGGTGATGCCACCCGTATCGGAAATCCAGAACCCCTTCCGCCGCATCCGAGGAGGCGCCCCATGAAGCTCTACTGGTCCGATGTCACTTCCCCGCGCAAGACCTGCGTGGTGGCGAAATACCTGCAATCACCGGTCGAATACGCGTACGTCGATCTTGGCCGCGGCGAACAGAAGACGCCGGAATATCTCGCACTCAATCCCAACGGCAAGGTGCCGACGCTGGTCGACGGCACCCGCATGCTGTGGGAAGCCGACGCGATCATGTGCCATCTGGCGGCGCGTTCGGACTCGGACCTGTGGCCGCAGGACGACCGCCAGATCGACACCGTGCGCTGGCTGAGCTGGGCCGGTCAGGAATTCAATCCGGTGGCGAGCCAGCTCTACTTCGAATACATCATCAAGCCGCGTTTCAACATCGGCGAACCCGATGTCGATGCGGCGGCGCGCGCGCAGGATGCCTTCCGCCGGCTGGCAGCCATCCTCGAAAGCCATCTGCAGGACCGTCGCTGGCTGGTGGGCAAGACGCTCACGGTGGCGGATTTCTCGCTCGCGATTACCCTGCCCTACGCCGAAGCCGCGCATATTCCGCTCGCCGAATTTCCTGCCGTCCAACGCTGGCACAAAACGCTGTGCGAAATCGACGCATGGCGCGAACCGTTTCCCGAAATCGCCGTCGCCGCCTGAGCCGCTGCGATCGACTGCCGTCGCCGGCAATCGTCATGTCCCCCACCCCGCAAGAGGAAATGCCATGAATCTTGTCAGCTACCTTTTCTTCAAGGACAACGCCGCCAAGGCGTTCGATTTCTACGCCCGCGCCCTCGGTGGCAAGGTCACGATGAAGGTGACCATGGGCGAAATGTCTGGTGCCGAAGCGCTACCGGCAGAAGCCCGCAACCTTGTCGCCCATGTGCGGCTGGAAGTCGGCAACGCCGTGTTGATGGGCTCCGACTGGTGCGGCCCCACCCCCGAGCCGTATCCCGGCATCCATGGCAACGCGGTGTCGCTGGGCGTCGACGAACCCGCCGAAGCCGAACGCGTTTTCAAGGCGCTTGCCGAAGGCGGCCAGGTGACCATGCCGATCGCCGAAACGGAATGGGCCCTGCGTTTCGGCATGCTCACCGACCGGTTCGGCGCGAACTGGATGGTCAACTGCAACCGTCCTGTTGCGGGAAACACCCCATGAACGCGCCAGCCATCGCCACGCGCGCGACCTGGCTGGAGGCCCGCAAGGCCCTGTTCGAGAAGGAACGCGCCATGACCCATCAACTCGAGGCATTGCACGCCGAGCGCCGTCGGCTGCCTTGGGTACGTATCGACAAGCGTTACACGTTCCAGGGTCCCGAGGGCGCGCTCGACCTCGACAATCTGTTCGGACGACAGCGCCAGCTGGCGATCTATCACTTCATGCTCACACCCGGCTCGCATCATGTCTGCCCGGGATGTTCATTCCTGATGGATCACGTCGATGCCGCGCGCCGGCACTTCGAACACGCCGACCTTGCCTTCGCGGCGGTGTCGCGCGCACCCATCGAACGCATCGAAGAAGTACGGCAACGCATGGGCTGGACCTTCCCCTGGGTGTCCTCCGGAGAAAGCGATTTCAACTATGACTTTGGCGTCTCGTTCACCGAAGCCGATCGCGCCGCGGGGCGTGCCAGCTACAACTACGGCCTTGCGAGCATCAGCAGCAGCCCGGACATGTTCGGCGTCAGCATCTTCGCCAAGGATGATGACGGCAACATCTTCCACACCTACTCCACATATCACCGCGGCGTGGAACTCCTGGCGGGTGCGTTCAACTGGCTGGACCTTACCCCCAAAGGTCGTAACGAAGGCGACGGCACCATGAGCTGGGTGCGACTGCACGATGAATACGAAGATTGACTGGTCGGCAGGGGCCGTCCTCTTGCCACCCCCTTCCGGCAAGAGGGCGGCCGGGCATCGTTCTTCCGGTCGAAACCTGCATTCCCTTCACCTGAAGCTGCAACTCATCGTATTCAAATAGACGTCCACTTCATTCTCACGGATCGGGCCACCCCCATACCCCAAGTGGAGCCGCATGATGACCATCACCATTACCGCCTTCGAAAAATCGCCGGATCATGGCCTGGGGTTGGCGCGTGACACACGCGTTCGCTGGGCGCTTGAAGAGGCGGGTCAACCTTACGAGGTTCGCCTTGTCTCATTTAGCGCCATGAAAGATCCCGCCCATTTGGCCATCCATCCTTTCGGCCAGATTCCGACCTACGAGGAAGGCGACCTTGCCCTGTTCGAGACCGGGGCGATCGTCCTGCATATTGCAGAACACCATGCGGGGCTGTTGCCGGATGATGCAAACGCCCGGGCACGTGCGATCTCCTGGATGTTTGCCGCCGTCAACACGGTGGAGCCGCCGATTCTGGATCTCGCAACCGCCAAAGTACTGGAAGGCGACAAACCTTGGAGCAAGGAACGCTTGCCCATCATCCAGGGTCGCATCCGCGATCGCCTGCGCCAGCTCTCTGCGCGGCTGGGTGATGCCGACTGGCTCGACGGCGCGTTCAGCGCGGGGGACCTCATGATGGTGCACGTACTGCTCAGACTCCGCCTGTCGGGCATTCTGGACGAATTTCCCAACCTCGCCGCCTACGTCGCTCGCGGAGAAGCCCGCCCTGCCTACAAGCGTGCTTTCGCTGCCCAGTTGGCGGTCAACCAACCTGACCAGCAGGGTCGCTGAAGCGACGTGCCATGCAGAGCTGACACGTTGAGGGAGGGAAGTGGCCGGCTTTTTCCAAACCACGAGACAGGAGCGTCAAGCCGCGATGGCCTCAAATTCGGTGGGCGGCCGGTAGTCGAGCGTCGATTGTAGGCGCTCATGGTTGCAATAGTGGGCGACACAGTCGATGACATCGTGGCGTCCGTGCTCACGTGTGGGATACGGCTCGTCGATCCACTCCCCTGGCGTCCCCGCATCGAGCAACCAGGTGCTCATGGGGAAACTGGAGAACCCGGCCATGGCAGCGAGCGCGCCACGGCACCGCCCGCCAAGTCGCTGGATTCCCGCTTTCGCAGGGATGACGTGACGTGGGTGTCGCCACGAGGCCGGCTCACGAACACGTGGAAGAAAATCGGCTCGTCGACCTTCGACAACACACCCAGCAACGCACCTGGGGCCGCGGAAACTTCGGCAGCAAATCGAAGCACTGACCCAGCGATCAGTCGGCATCAGGCCTCGTGTCGAACCGCCCAAGCCACCAAAAGAACAGGACTGAATGAATCTGGGGTTTGACTGCACATCGCGTCAAATCCACCGGCTGTCTGTCCCGGAACGTTCATATCCGCGTGCTTGAATCGTGGGGTCTTCGGAGATGCGCCCGATCGCATCGCAGACACCGCTGGGGGAATCCACGGACCTTTGGTCCTGCATGGCCGACATCGTCGCTTCTCTACCAGGAGTCATTCATGCTCAGTATCTCGATGTTCCGCAAGGCGCTCCTGCCTGCATCCATTGCTGTCATGAGCTTCGCTTCTGCCGCCTCGGCCCACGTCAACGTATCCACCGACGATGGTCATTCGACCGCTTCATCCGGATGGGGATCGCCGCATGGCGATACCCGAACCGCCACGCCCATCAGGCACCTGGTGGTGATCTTCGACGAGAACCGCTCATTCGATCACTACTTCGCCACCTATCCCCACGCGGCCAATCCGTACGGCGAACCGCCGTTCCATGCCAGCCCGTTCACGCCGCAGGTCGAAGGTCTGGATGCCCGCCTGCTCCATGCAAATCCCAACAAGCTCAATTCGGCCAATGGTGTGAATGCGGTCAACCCGTTCCGCCTGGATCGCACACAGGCCAATACCGAAGGCCAGAACCACGGCTACACGGCCGAACAGCGGGCCTACAACAACGGCGAGGCCGACCTCTTTCCGCTGTATACCGGCAACAACACCGTCAGCAGCACCGGCACCTTCGGTACCCACGGGTTGGTGATGGGCTACTACGACGGCAACACGGTCACCGCGCTGTGGAACTACGCACAGCGTTTCGCGATGAACGACAACGCCTATACCGACACCTTTGGTCCATCGACGCCGGGGGCGCTGCATGTCGTCTCCGGCACCATCGCCGGCGCGATCATCCCGGACGGTGCCACGCCGAGCGGTGTGACGCCCGACGGCCAGGGCGGCTATACGGTGACGGGCGATCCCGATCCGCTCTACGACGTCTGCTCCAATGCGAAGAAAACGGTGGAGATGACCTCGAAGAACATCGGCGATCTGCTCAACGCGCGCCAGATCAGCTGGGGCAGCTTCATGGGCGGCTTCGACCTGACCGCGGTGAACGAGAACGGCAGCACCGGCTGCGCCCGCAGCACCTATTCGGACGTGCTGGCCGGCAGCAAGACCGACTACATCCCGCACCACGCCTGGTTCCAGTACTACGCCTCCACCGCCAACCCGAGCCACGAGCGTCCGACCTCGCTGGACTATGTCGGCCGCACCGATCCGAAGGACAGCACCGACACGCCGGTGAACCACGCGTACGACATCGAGGATTTCTACAACGCCGCGAAGGGCGGCAACTTCCCCGCCGTGAGCTATATCAAATCACCGGCCGTTGGCGATGCGCATCCAGGCAATTCGGACCCGCTCGACGAGCAGGCTTATCTGGTGCAACTGGTGAACTTCATCGAAAGCCGGCCGGAGTGGAAAGACACCGCGATCATCATCACCTATGACGATTCCGACGGCTGGTACGACCACCGCTACGCGGCGCCGACCACCTCGTCGGCCGATCCCCTCGCCGACCAGCTCAACGGCGCCGGCATCTGCACCAGCAAGCAGGCGCAGCCCGGCAAGGGCGTCGACGGCAAGGTGGTCAACGGCCGTTGCGGCCCGGGTACGCGCATTCCATTCCTGGTGTTGTCGCCCTACGCCCGCAGCAACTACGTGGCGAGCAACCGGCTGACCCAGTCCTCGGTGGTGCGCTTCATCGAGGACAACTGGCTGCATGGCGAACGCATCGGCCAGGGTTCGAACGACGCCAGCGCCGGCAGCATCATGGACATGTTCGACTTCCGCCATGGTCGCGGCCGTACCACCCAGCCGCTGTTTCTGGACCCGGATACCGGCACCGAGGTGTTGTCCTCCGATCCGGGCCGTGGGCATGGGCATGATCACGGCCATGGTCGCGGCCACGATCATTGGCCGAGGCCGTGGCACTCCTGAGTTCGCGATGATCCGTCCGGTCGTGCGCCGTCCTGCGCGTCTGCACACGACCCGGCAGACGTCGCACCCACGGTCCTGATTCCATCAACGCTTCGCCGGGCTGGCCTGGCGAAGCTGCTGCCGTTGCAGAGGCCCTGATCATCATGGCTTTTTCCCGAATCAACCCCGTCGTCGCGCGCGGCGCATGCGCCGTCCGCCATTTCCATTCGAACTCCGGCCAGTGGCTCAGCCGGTTGCTGTGCCTGGCTGCCAGGGCCGGTACCGGTTTGATGCTCGCCTGGGTGAACCACGCGCAGGCCGCGCCGGCGGCGTCCGGCACCAAGGCAGACAGCGGCATCAATCTGCAGCCGGTCGAACTGCGCTTGCCACCGGATCGTCCGTTGAGCGCCGTGGCGCAACTCGGTCGACGCATGTTCTTCGATCCGGCGCTGTCGGCGTCGGGCAAGCAGTCCTGCGCCTCGTGCCATGATCCGGCGCACGGCTACAACCCACCCAACGGGCAGACACTGCAACCCGGCGGCCCGCACATGGGGCAGCTTGGCTCTCGCCCGCCGCTGTCGCTGGCCTATCTGTATCGGCAGCAGCCCTTCGGCATCGGGCCGGACGCCGGCGAAGTCGAAGCGCCGATCAACCTGAATACCCTGGCCAGCGCCGCCGGCCAGACGGTGCGCGCGCAGAAGTCGGCCGGCACCTCGCCGGCGAACGTGCCGATGGTGCCGATGGGCGGACTGTTCTGGGACGGCCGCGCTGCGTCGTTCCAGCGCCAGGCGCTGGTACCGATGCTCAATCCGGTCGAGATGGCCAACGCCAGCATCGAGCAGGTCGCCGCCAAACTGGTGGCCAGCCCCTACCACGCACAATTCCAACAATTGTTCGGTGAAGACATCCTCAAGCAGTCCGACCAACTGGTCGCCGAGGCGATGTTCGCGATCAGCCGCTTCGAAACGGAAGACGTTTCGTTCCACCCGTTCACCAGCAAGTACGACGCCTGGCTGCAGGGCAACGCGCACCTGAGTACCGCGGAAATGCGTGGCCTCGCCCTGTTCGACGATCCACAGAAAGGCAATTGCGCCGCCTGTCACCAAAGCAAGGTCACGCCCGACCGGCTGCCGCCGCTGTTCACCGACTCCCAGTACGAGGCGCTGGGCGTGCCACGCAATCCCGCACTGCCGATGAACCGCGATCCGCACTTCCACGATCTCGGCCTGTGCGGCCCGTTCCGCACCGACCTGGCCAAGCAGACCCGGTACTGCGGCATGTTCATCACGCCGACCCTGCGCAACGTGGATCGCCGCCAGGTGTTCTTTCACAACGGCGTCTACCACACGCTCAAGCAGGTGCTGGACTTCTACAACCTGCGCGCCGTGGCGCCGGAAAAAATCTATCCGCGCGATGCGGTTGGCAAGCCTGCGCTGTACAACGATCTGCCAGCGGCGTACCACGCCAACGTGGACACCACCGATGCACCTTTCGACCGCCATGTCGGTGACAAGCCGGCGCTGACCGAACGGGACATCCAGGACATCATCACCTTCCTGCATACGCTGGACGATGGTTATACCTCGATGAAAGGAAACGCCGGCACTTAAAGCGGGACGGAGGAAGTCGGGGGGCCGTCCAAACCATCGCGCAAAGCCTCGGCGAATGCCTGCGGCCGATCGATCCAGGCGCAGTGCCCGGCATCGTGGATGACGTGCACGCGAACCTTTCCCGCTTTGGCCAGGGCGGACCACAGGTGGGCCGAGGGATCGAGATAGTCGCTGTCGCCCTGGATGACCGTGATCGGCACGGGATGCGCATCGATCGCGGGACGCACGTCCCACGTGGGCATGCTCGCGGCGATCGCCGCGCCTGCCGCGCGGTTGTAGTAGATGCCGCCGCTGGTGAGCTGGTGCCAGCGCTCCACGTGCACGAGGTCCAGCGGTGCGTTGTAGCGGATGCGCAAGCGCATCCTCGCCTGTCGCGGCGTGTCGCGATGCTTGTCTGATGGCAGGCCAGCTTCGGCGAGCGCCTGCGTGATGGCATCCTCGCGCGACATCATGGCGGTTTCCCGCTGCTCCAGCGCCTTGTTGTACGCATCCGACAAGGCCTGGTCCATCACGGGCGGCATGCTGCCGGCCAGCACCATGCGCTCCACGTGCGTGGGGTAAGCGCGGTAATAGGCCATGGCCAGCAGGCTGCCGAAAGAGTGGCCGAACAGCACCAGCCGATCGCGGCCCAGCGCAATCCGCAAAGCCTCCAGGTCATCCACCATCTGCGACATGGTCAGCTTGCCCTCCGTCCCCGCCGGCACCGGCGACAACACGCTGCCGCGCTGGTCGTACAGAACGAAAGCATGCCGTTCCAGCTGCAGCCGCAAGGCATCGATGATGTAGTGGAAATCGCGCCCCGGCCCGCCATGCAGGAACACCACCGGCGCCCCCTGCCCGATCTCGGTCACGAACAACTTCGCGACATGATCCGTCGTCGGCAGATACCAGGCGTTGCGCTGCACCTGGTTGAAGACATCGTGCATTCCAGGCTGCGCCGTCACGCCAATGTCATTCGCCTTCGCGGCGGAACACACGAGGCCAGCGGCCAGAAGCAGGGAAAGAAGACGAAGCGCGCGCATGGCTGCCATCCTTCATGAAGACGGAAAGAGGTTATGGCGACACATGGCGGCAATCAAACGCCACGGGTCACCGACGGTAGGCCCTTTCACGCATGGGAGGACGCGGCGACGGCTGCGTTTACAGTCATCTTGACGGAAGCGCTTACGGCGCCCCGTTTCCCTGCATCCCCTCTTTCGAAAAAACGCACACGCCCAACGAATGGCTCTTGGCCTGGTACATGGCGGCGTCTGCCGCGCGCAGGTAGTCGTCGGTTGTGGCGAAGCCGGCCTGGCTGCTGACTACTCCGATGCTGGCGCCGCACGTCACGGTGTGCATGCCAAGCCGATAGGGGGCAGCGAGGGCAACAGCCATCTGCCGGGCCAGCCCGATCGCACCGGCGTGGTCGACAGATTCAAGCAGCACGTTGAACTCGTCGCCGCTCATGCGGGCGACAAGGTCAACCGTCCGCACGCAGGATTCAAGCCGACGGGCGACCTGTTGCAACAGTTGGTCGCCAACGTGATGCCCGAGCGTGTCGTTGATGGTCTTGAACTGATTGAGGTCCAGCAGAAGCACGGCGAACGTGGTGTCGGTGCGCGCCGGAGCGTCGGTTACGCGGGTGGCATTGTCCTGATGCAAGGCGACCGCGTGCTCAAGGCGATCACGGAACAACGGCCGGCCCGGCAAATTGGTCAAGGCGTCGTACGAGCTGCCGCGCTCGGCCAGATCGCTCAGCGACCCGGCCATCCGCACGGCAATGCCATGTTCGAACTGGGCAACCCCACGCCAGTTGAGCCAGGCCAATCGCCCCGATCCATGACGCGCGCGAAAATCCACCGAAAAGTTCGGGCGGTCGCCAGACAGGTGCCTTCGGTACGCCGTCTGCACGCGCTCGTGGTCGTCGGGGTCAATGAGCTGTTGCAGGAAGTGCCAGCCGTCATCATGCAGATGGCCGGCGCCACTCAGCCCGACAATCTCATGGAAGCGCTGGGACACATGCAGGACATCCGTCTGCAGGTCCCAATCCCAGATGCCGTCATTGGATCCACGCGTGGCCAGCGCATAACGGTTGTCGGAATGCACCAGCTCCAGCTCGGTATCTTTCTGCCGGGTCACGTCGATCATCAGGCCGATCATGCGATTCGGACGCTCCTTGTCGACATCCACGCGGCACAGATCGCGCACCCATACGACCTTGCCGGATTTGGTGATCAACCGGTAACTCATCTCGTACGCATAACTGTGGGTTGCGTTGTACGCGGCGTCGTCAATGACCAGCGCCTCTTCCAGGTCATCGGGATGCACGCGCGAACGCCAGAAACCCGGGTCGGCCCGCCACTCCTCCACCGTGTAGCCGAAAAGGCGCTCGACCTGTGGGCTCAGGAACGTATTGCCCACGCCGCGTTCGGCCTCCCAGACCACGCCGTCGATGGTTTCCAGCAGCCGCAGGAACCGCTGGCGTACCTCCACCAGCACCTGCTCGGTGATCTCGACAATCTCGATCAGCACGCCCTGGCGACTGACCACCCGCTCCGCGTCATCCGTCTTCGGCTGGAGCTTCAGCCGCATCCAGCGATAGTCCGCGTTGGCCACGCGCAACCGGAACACCGGCATGCCCGACCTCAAGGTGCCAGTATCGTCGGGGTGCACGAAGTCGAGCAACGACCGACCCAGCGTCTCCTCCACCGGATAGCCTGTGAGCTTGTGCCAGGCGGGATTCACGTAGGTGATCGTCCACAAGGCATCGGTTTGCACCACTGCTTCGGGCAGCAGCTGCAGCAGTTCTGGAGGCGGCGTGGAACGAGCAGGCATCGCCGTTCATGCTCACCGAAGCACCATCATCAGTCCAGCCCCCGAATGTGAAGGCTGGGCCCGCTGGTTCGGGGCCACCTATCTGCATCGGGCGGGCACCGCGCCCTTGCTGCGCAAAGCATCCGGCGACACGCTGCTAATCTCGCGGCATGAACCTGCGATATGCATTGGCAAGCCTGTTGATGTGGCTGTGTGCGGCGGCGTACGCCTGCGCGGCCGAACCTGCGCTCATCGAGCGCTCGGCCACGCTGGCCGAGATCTTTCCGGCGCAGCAGGTCCGGACGCTGCGATCGGTGTTGCCTGCCGATCGGCAGGTGACGTGGACTGTACGGCTGCCATCCACCTCGCCCCGCAGCGTGCTGGTATTCGTCAGCCCCAACGCAACAGCCGATCCACCGCCGGGCTGGAACACGGTACTGGATCGGCACGCCATGGTGTGGATCGCCGCCCGCGATTTCGGCAACCCGGTGCCAAGCAATCAACGCGTGCTGGTCGCGTTGATGGGGTTGACGCTGGCACGGCGCGACTACGCACCAGCCGATGCGCGTCGCTACATCGGCGGCATGTCCGGCGGCGGGCGCATCGCCAGCATGGCCATCACGACCTTCCCGCAACTGTTCGACGGGGCGCTGTACATCGTGGGAGCCGATGACTTCGGCAAGGCCGAACCGGCGCGGCTCGCTGCCATCGCCGCGAATCGCTACGTGTTCCTGACCGGCGAAAAGGATTTCAATCGCCGCGAAATGCGGGATGTCCACAAACGCTATCGCAAGGCCGGTGTATCACAGACGCTGTTGCTCGACTTGCCCCACTTCGCTCACCAGTATCCCGACGCTACCGATTTCGAACGCGCACTGGCATTTCTCGATGGCGGTACGGAGCAATGAAGAAGGCAGCCGAAAACCGAACTCTGCCTGTGTCGCTGCCGCCTTCAGCGTCGCGAGCGGGTCAAGCGTCCAGTCTCCAGGCTGCCGCACATCATGGATGTGCCGTGACCGTGCATTGGGTCCTGGCTTCCTTGCAACGGTTCTCGGCATCCTTCCTGCCGGTCTTGTGGACCGGGCTCGAACCGACATGCAATGCGTTTGGGGAAGTCAATCCACCACCACCGTTCAATCGAACAAGCGGCGTTCGCGTCCTTCATGATCGAGCAGCCAGCGCTTGCGGGCCAGGCCGCCCGCGTAGCCGGTCAGCGAACCGTTGCTGCCCAGCGCGCGGTGGCAAGGCACGAACAGCGAAATCGGGTTGCGCCCCACCGCCGCGCCCACCGGATGAAACGCCTCGGGCCGGCCGATCGCCCGCGCCAACGCGGCGTACGTGGTCGTCTCCCCGCTTGGCACCTCGCACAGCGCGCGCCAAACCTGCTGCTGAAACGCGGTGCCTTCCGGCGCCAGCGGCATGTCCAGGTGCGTCAGCTCGCCCGCGAAATACGCGTCCAGTTGTCGCTTCGCCTCGCACAACAAGGCCGTCGTGGCCTTTCGCCACCCGGCTTCCGGCGAGATCGCCGGAAAGTACTTCTGCCCCTCGAACCAGCCGCCTTTCAGCGCCCCATCGCGCTCGGCGACCAGGAAAACGCCGAGCGGCGTATCGATGGGAAGGTAAACCAGATTGTCCAGCATGATGAAGACGAAAGCAGAGGGCTGACCACGCAACCGATGCGATGCACGGTACTCCCTGCGGCAGTTCGGGCGAAGCGTGCCCGTCTCGCGCGCTATCACCGGCACACCACGCCGCAGGCTACGAAAGCCCGGCGCAATTCAACCGCGAGTTCATGCGCTTGTTTGACCGTCCGCCCGTCGAGGAGGCCAGACGCATGCGAGAGCTTTGCGCTTCCACCAACCCATGCGGCGTCCGCGTACATTTCCTCGCACCGAACATGTCCAGCTTGTGCACACGTCGGCGCGGCACCCCATCGATCTATCTTTTTTCCTCAATCGCACAGCCAGCCGCATCCCGTGTAATTTCCCCACCAGTTTCTTCCCGGCAAGGAAAACGCCATGACGCATACGCCCCAACCCGGTGCCAAGCGCGCACCTCCACCGCGCGCCCCCTCCGTCTTCATCGCGGGAGTGCGCTACGCCCAGGTTCCCGGCGATGTTGAAACGGATGGTCAGGTCGGCGGCTTCCTCGCGGCTTACGACGCGTCCAATCGCGAAATCTGGCGCATCAAGGTCTACGACAATCCGCGTAACCCCGAGCTGGAAGGCGATGTGCAGGACGTATGGTTCCGCTCACTGCGCGCCGAAGGCGGCAAGCTGCTGATCGAGAATGAACGAGGATTGCGGCTTGAGGTCGATCCAGCGACGCGACGCGTCTCCGGCCGCCCGGCGCCAACTCCCGAGCCCCCATCGGATATCGATCCGATCTCGGGCCAGCCACGCATCCGTCGATCGGCAGCAAAGGATGCAGGGCCGATTTGAACGTTTCCCAACACCTTCTGCGCAGCAAAGGGGCGTCGGATTCAACTTCATCCGTCCCCTTTTCGACACCCGGGACGACTCGGCTATCCTGTGGATGATCTACCGCGAGACGTCCGACATGTTTCGATTCCTGCTGATGTCATTGATGCTGGCGATCATCCCGTTCGGCGGGCACGCCGCCACGCCGGGCGAGGCCGCACTGGCGGGTTTGCCGAATGTGTCGTTCCCGGCGCCGCATCGGGTCGCTTCCGGCAGGTTGCAGGCGGCTGACGTGGCGGCGCTGAAACGCGCCGGCATCGAACAGGTCATCGATCTCAGTGCCGACAGCGAGACGCCCGATTTCGACGAGGCTGCCGCGCTGCGAGCCGCCGGCATCGGCTACCGCGAGTTGCCGATCCATGGCGCCAGCGACCTGACGCGCACCCGCGTCAGGCAGTTCGACCGGTTGCTGCGGGACGCGGGCGAGCAACCGACACTGGTACATTGCGCCAGCAGCAATCGGGTGGGCGCCATGATCGCATTGCGTGCCGCCCTGGTGGACGGCCTGTCGACGGAAGCCGCGCTGGCGGAGGGGCGGCGATGGGGCATGAAGAGCCTGGAGCCAGCCGTGCGCGAACGCTTGCACGCATGGTCTGGTGAACCAACCGAAAACACTCATTGAACGCCCGTCATTGCCGTTCATGCACTGGGCGAGGCGCCAACTGAGTCGCCAACGAGGCCTGCGAACCGTCTCCCGAGATGGCTCCGGAACCGAGCGCTGACGCACCGCCCTCTCTTCCACGTCGTTACCCCTGCGCGCGTGCTTCTGATGCTGGACAGCACCCGTTTGTTCGCGTCGATGGCGGAGTCGATCCGGGTCGCAAAGGGGGGCGGAGTGAGATGGCCCAGCATTTCTTGTCAAACCACGACAAGCCCACTCCCACCCGAATGCCTCAGCTCCACTCCGCGTGAAAGCTGCCTTTTTCGTCGGTGCGCTCAAACGTGTGGGCGCCGAAAAAGTCGCGCTGCGCCTGCAGCAGGTTGGCGGGCAGGCGTTCGCTGCGATAGCCGTCGTAGTAGGCGATGGCCGAGGAGAAGCACGGCACCGGCACGCCGGCGGCAATGGCCACGCTGACCACCTCACGCAGCGCCACCTGATAGGTCCTGGCGATGTCGCGGAAATACGGCGCGAGCAACAGGTTGGCCAGGTTGGCGTTCTCGGCGTAGGCGTCGGTGATCTTCTGCAGGAAGCGGGCGCGGATGATGCAGCCGCCGCGCCAGATCTGCGCGATGGTGCCGTAGTCGAGCTGCCATTTGTACTCGTCCGACGCGGCGCGCAACTGCGCAAACCCCTGCGCGTAGGAAACGATCTTGCTCAGGTACAAGGCCTTGCCGACGGCGGCGATGAACGCATCGCGATCGCCGCTGAAGGCCTTGTTGGCGGGCCCTTCGAGCTGCCCGCTCGCCGCCACGCGTTCGTCTTTCAGCGAGGACAGCACGCGGGCGAATACCGCTTCGGTGATCAGGGGCAGTGGCACGCCCAGATCCAGTGCGCTCTGGCTGGTCCACTTGCCGGTGCCTTTCTGCGCCGCGCGATCAAGTATCACGTCGACCAGATCCTTGCCCGTCTTCTCGTCTTTCTTGCCGAAGATGGTCGCCGTGATCTCGATCAGGTAGCTGTCCAACTCGCCTTCGTTCCACCGGGTGTAAACGTCGGCCAATTCCTGGTTGGACAAACCCAGCACGTGCTTGAGAACCGCATAGCTCTCGGCGATCAGCTGCATGTCACCGTATTCGATGCCGTTGTGCACCATTTTCACGTAGTGCCCGGCGCCGTCCGTGCCCATGTACGCCACGCACGGCTTGCCGTCGTTGGCCCGTGCCGCGATCTCGGTGAG
>DATJCF010000285.1:0-7257 GCA_035514935.1 Rhodanobacter sp.
GTCGAGCTTGGCCCCGGCATCGGCATAGCGGCCGGCGTTGGCGTCTGCGCGGGCGGCATCCTGCAGCCCGGTGACGCCGGGATCGCCCAGCGGATTGACGGCGATCACCGAGCTCTCGCGGTCACCGGCGGCACGGATGGCAGCCACCATGTCGTGGGCGGGAGCGGCCACGCGCGATGGGGCAGGTGGCGGCGGCGTGGCGCAGCCGGCAAAAAAAGCGACGGCTGCCAACAAGGCGCCGCGACGCGCAGCGTTCACAAGGTGCGACATGGTCAATTCCGGTACGGATCAGCGGGGTTCGAGGGAGCAGTGGGAGCAACCGGTGCCGTGGGCGCGACTGGGGCGCCGGGCGCGCCGTTGGTGGTGGGCTGACCGACGCCGAACAGGCCTTGCACGGTTTCCCAGGCGCAGCCATCGACATCGGCGGACAGGCTGCCGGCCACCACCGGCACCTGTTGCGCGCCAGCGCATTGCGGGTCGGTGCGGCGTCCGCTGGCGGGGTTGATCCATGCCATCTCCAGGCCACCGCCGGGTACGCTGGACAACGGCTGGGTGGGCAGCTTGGCAAACAGCTCGCGCCACGCGCGCAAGGCTCCGGTGGCGCCGAACAGGCCGGCCGGCTTGTTGTCGTCGCGGCCCATCCAGAACACCGCCAGGTGTTCGCCGGTGTAGCCGGCAAACCAGCTGTCGCGCAGGTCGTTGCTGGTACCGGTCTTGCCGGCGGCGTGCAGCCACGCCAGGCCCGAATTGCCGATCGAATGCGCGGTGCCGTACACCGCCACCTGCTGCAACGCCCACGTGGTCAACCGCACCGCGCTCTGGTATTCGCCGTCGCCGGGCTGCACCTGATAGCGCTTGATCGTGCGGCCGTTGCCATCGAGCACGCCGCTGACGGCAACCAGCGGCAGCGCGTGGCCGTCGGCGGCCAGGTACTGGTAAAGATGGGTGACCTGCAGCGGCGAAAGATCCAGCGCGCCGAGCAGCAATGACGGACTGGGATTGACGCCGGTCAGCCCGAACGACTGCAGGAACGACTTGATCCGCGGCAGCCCCAGCGCCATGCCGAGATGGATGGTGGCCAGGTTCCACGACTTCGCCAGCGCGTCCACCATCGGCACCATGCCGTGGCTCTGGTTGTCGTCGTTCTGCGGGTTCCAGACGGTGCCATTGGGCTGGCGCAGCGAGATCGGGCCGTCGTCCAGCAAGGTGGCCAGGTTCCAGCGCTCGGGCTGGGTCAGGGCCACCAGATAGATGAATGGCTTGATCGTGGAGCCGATCTGCCGGCGCGCATCCAGCGCCCGGTTGAAGCCTTGCGCGCCCGGCCGCTTGTCGCCCACCACGGCCAGCACGTTGCCGGTTTGCGCACTGGTGACCACCGCCGCCGCCTGCAGTGCATCGCCCCGCTTGCCCAGGCTCTTGGCCGTGCTGCTGATCGCCTGCTCGGTGTAGAGCTGCGCCGCCGGGTCGAGCGTGGTGAATACCGACAGGTGTCCGCCGCGCAGCGTTTCGTCATCGAAGTCGCTGGTGATCTGCTCGCGCACCAGCTGCATGAAAGCCGGGAAACGGTTGTGCGGCAGCTGGCCGTTCTTGATCACGTCCAGCGGCGCCGCCTGCGCCGTATTGGCCTGTGCTCCGGTCAGCAAACCGGTGGTCTCGAACTCCTGCAGCACCAGGTTCCGGCGCGCCAGCGCACGCTCGGGGTAGCGGCGCGGGTCGTAATAGCTGGGGCCTTTCACCAGGCCCACCAGCATCGCGATCTCCTGCGGCCGCAACGCTTCCAGCCGGCGCCCGAAATAGAACTCCGAGGCGGCCGCGAAACCATGCACCGCCTGGTCGCCCTGCTGGCCGAGGAAGACCTCGTTGATGTACGCCTCCAGGATCCGCCCCTTGCTGTAGTGCAGCTCGATCAGCACCGACATCAATGCTTCGTTGATCTTGCGGGTGAAGCTGCGCTCGCGGGTGAGGAACAGGTTGCGCACCAGCTGCTGGGTCAGCGTGGACGCACCCTGCACCGTGCGGCCGGCGCGCAGGTTGGCGAACGCCGCCCGCGCGATGGCCGAGAAATCGACGCCGATGTTGTGCTTGAAATCGCGGTCTTCCACCGCCTGCAAGCCGCTGACCAGCAACGGCGGCACATCGGCCAGATGCACGATGCGCCGCTCCACCTGGCTGGCGCCGTACAGCGTGGCGATGCGCGCGGGGTCGAGATGCGCGATGGCCATCGCCTTGTCGCTGGCCGCGTCGGTCACCGAGCGCACCTCGCCCTTGCCCAGCGTCACCTCGATCCGCTTCGGCAACTCGCCGCCGGCGGGGCCGGCATAGCCGCGCGAGGCGATGGTGTAGCGCGATCCGTCCTTGACCCAGCTGCCGGGCAAGTCGCCGCGGTCGCCACGGCGGTAGCCGGCAAAGGTCAGCTCCAGCTCCAGCGCGGCGGGTGTCATCGGTACACCCGCCGCCAGCGGCAGCGGCCGCGCGTACACCCGCGTGGGCACCGCGAACACCAGGTCGTTGAAACGCTCCTGCACGCGCTTGTTCAACACCAGCATGTACGGCAGCACGAAGCCCACCAGCAGGCCCATGCCGATCCAGAACGGGATGCGCAGCCACGGCCACGAGCGGTGCGCCAGGGAACGGGTACGGGTCAGGAAGGCCAACGGCGGGGAGTCCTCGATCAAATGCGTCGATCATAGGGCCTGCTACCCAAGGCGCATATGAATGGTGCGGGTATTTTGCGGGCAAAACGGAGTCAAGCCGAGGACGAGGGACCTGTGCGCGATGCCTTTGGCTTGCGAATCCGAATTCCCAATCCCGCAAGAACCATCGCGCACAGGGTGCGCTCCTACACGGGTGGCAGCCACATCGTGGCATCGGGTTCGAACGGGCGCGGATGGACTCCCAGCAGGCGCTGCAATTCGCCGTTGTCGGCGATCAGGTCGGTATCCAGTCGATCGAGCGGCCCGCGCAGGCGCGGAAGCGCGCCGGCGCAGCCGCGCAGCAGCCATGACGGCAGCGGCAGCGGCAAGGTGGCGCACGGCTGGCTGCGGCGCACGCGGCGGAACATTTCGACGAAAGACAGGCGCTCGCCGCCGCCGATCGGCAGGATGCGACCGGCGACCGCCGGGCAAGCCAGCGCCGCCACCACGGCCCGGGCGATGTCGTCCGCGTGCACCGGCTGGCGCAGGCCATGCCCGCCGGGCAGCGGGAAAATCCGCAGGCGGCGGGCGCGACGGGCGATCGGCGTCAGGCTTTTGTCCAGGCCCGCGCCATAGATCAGCGTGGGCCGCAGCACGGTCCAGGCACAGCCATGACGGGCACACGCGGCCGCCAGCGCGGACTCGCCATCGCGCAGCAACTGCGAGATGGCGCGTTCCGCCGGTACCGCCGAGTCCCGCTTGGTCTCGGCGCTCATCGAGCTGGTGGCGATCACCCGCGGCGCGCCTTCCAGCGGCGTGGCGGCAAGCCAGTCCGCGAACGGTTGCAGCGGGCCGAAACTGATGATGGCGGAGAGTGCCGGCAACGCCGGCACCTGGTCGGGAAGCTGGCCGTGCAGCCAGGTCACGCCGGGCTGCTCCGGTCGCGGCTGTCGGCTCAGGGAAATGATCGATTCGCCGCACTCCAGCAGCCGCGGCAACAGGAAATGGCCGATCTGGCTGCTGCCACCGAACACCAGGATCGTCATGGCGCGCTCGATGGACTGATGAGCGCACGACGCGAGCCTGATGCCGCGCCGTACCCGATAGCGGGCTGAACACCGCCAGCAGGACTCACGGACCGCCCTGCAAACGGACGGCCATATCCTGCACACGCGCGCTGTCGGGCGTGAGTTTGCGGGCACGATTCAGCGACTGGGCGGCGCCCACGCGATCGCCGCTGGCCAGCTGGCGATCGGCCTGATCGAGCCACGCGCCAGCGAGTCGATTGGCCAGCGCGCCCTGTGCGGGATCGCCCGGCGCCAGCTCGGCCAGGTTCGCCAGCATGTCGGTGGCCTGGCCCAGCTGGCCGGCGGCCAGCGCCTGGTTGAACTGCTGCTCCACCTGCACCGGCAAGGCCTGCAAACCACGGCGCGCCTCGACGTTGTTGCCATCGATGGCCAGTGCCTGGCGATACAGGTCGTAGGCGCTGCCGCCCGGCGGCAGCATGATGTCGCCGCGCGTGGCAGCCGCCTGCGCGCCTTGCAGCAACTGGGTGATCTGCGCCTGCTGCGCGGCCGACAAGGTCGGCGATACCAGCCCCGCATCATCCGGCGCGGCCGCGGCGGTTGGCGCGGCCTTCTCGCTCGGTGACGATGGAGGCGCCGCGGCTGCGTCGATGCGTGCCCGCGCCGCGGCCAGATCGGCGGATTTGGGTGCCAGCGCTGCCGCCTGGTCGAGCAGGCCGGCGGCCTGGCTGCGGTCGCCCGCTTCGATCGCGGCATTGGCGCGCACGATCATCGCTTGCGCCACCATGCCCAGGCCGGCATGCGCCTCGCGGCTGTCGGGATCAATCGCCAGCGCCGCCTTGAAATGCGCCAGTGCGGTGTCGTCGCCGGCGCCGCTGACGCGGCCTTCGGCGAGCGCGGCACGGCCCTGCTTGATCGCCTCGCCCAGCGCCTCGGTGTTTTGCTGGCGCTGCTGCGCCTGTTGCGCACGCAGGGCGGGCAAGGCGCCGTGGTTGGGTTGCAGCGCGGCCAGCCGGTCGATCAGCGCGGCGGCTTCGCTGTCCTGCTTCGCATCGAGCGCCTTGCGTGCCTGCACGGCCAGCGCGTCGCCGACCTGGTTGAGGCCATGAGCGGCGACCGCATTGCCGGGGTTGGCGCGCAGCATTTGCTGGTACAGCGCGCCGGCGCCCTGCTCGCCATCCAGCTGGCCGGCGGCAAAGGCCTGGCGCGCGCGATCCACGAGATCGTCGGTCGGCAGGTGCGCCGCGCGGGCTTTTTCGATGGCGCGGTCGAGCCGGTCGATGTCGCTGCCGCCGCCCAGCAGCTGGCGCGCCACGGCGGCGTGCTGCGCGGCCTGATCGAGCTGGCCGGCCTGCAGTGCCGTATCGCCCTGCGACAGCTCGGCACGACCGACCTGGTGCAGGCCGTTGCGCGCGGCATCGTTGTCCGGCTCCAGCGCCACGGCGGCCTGGTACAGCTCGCGGGCACTGGTGCCGTCCTGGCCGTCCAGACGTCCATCCTGCAACGCCTGTTGCGCGCGGCTCAGCACGTCGTTCAACTCGGTGCGCGGCAGCATGCCGCGCAGGTCGTTCTGCTTGAACCAGACGGTGGCGACCAGCGCCACGAACACCAGCAGCAACAAGGCCATCAGCCAGCCACGGTGACCGGACTCCGATCGCGGCGCCCCGGTGCGGGTGCGCGACACGCGCGGTTCCACCGTCACCTGCGGCAAGCCGTCGGAAGACGGTGTCGGGGTGGGTGCGTCCAGGCGGTCGATATCGCCGAGCGTGGGCTCGGTGCGACCGCGCGGATCGTTTTCGTGGTTTTCCCTGTTTCCGCTCATGGGTCCATCGTCCGGGACAACTGGCGCAGCTTAACATCGGCCCGACGACGCCCCATGGTTATGGGCGCCGGTATTGCGGATGGATTCAGCCGACGCCCACGCGGCGTGCGTCGATCACGTTGGGCAGCGCCTGCAGCTTGGCCAGCAGGATCGACAGCTGCTCGTAGTCGCGCACGCGCAGGGTGAAGCGCATTTCCACCTCGCCGGTGTGCACGAACAGGCGGCTGGACGAGGCGATGATGTGGGTGTTGGCGTTGCTGATCACGCTGGTGATGTCTTTCTGCAGGCCCTTGCGGTCATAGCCGCGCACTTCGATGTCGACCTCGTACGCCTGCGCCGAGGCGGTGCCCCAGTTCACCTCGATCACCCGGTCCGGATCGCGCCGCGCCAACCGCGCCAGGCTGGCGCAGTCGGCCCGGTGCACCGACACGCCACGGCCGCGGGTGATGAAGCCGCGCACCGGATCGCCCGGCAGCGGCTGGCAACAGCGCGCCAGCGTGGTCAGCAGGTTGCCGATGCCCTGGATGCTGAGCGCGCTGTGATCGAGCGTGGCGTGGCGCGACGCCACCGGCGTGGCCGACTGGGTGACGAGCGGTGTCGGTGGTTGCGCCGCCTCCTGCAAGACGCGGGTGAGCTGGCCGGGCGTGACTTCGCCCAGCGCCACCGCCACCAGCAGGTCGTCCTGCGTTTTCAGGTTGAAATGGGCGGGCAGCCTGGCCACGTCGGCGGCGGACACGGCGGGCAGCGCCATGCGCTTCAGTTCGCGCTCGAACATGGCGCGGCCCGCCGCCACGTTGGCGTCGTGCGCCAGCTTGCGGAACCACACGCGCACCTTGTCGCGTGCCCGCGAGGTGTTGAGGTAGCCGTGATGCACCGACAGCCAGTCGCGGCTGGGTTCGGCGATCTTGGTGGTGAGGATTTCCACCCGGTCGCCGCTTTGCGGCTGGAACGTCAGCGGCACGATGCGGCCGTTGACCTTGGCGCCGCGGCAGCGATGGCCCACCTCGGTATGCACGTGGTAGGCGAAATCCAGCACGGTGGCACCGTGTGGCAGGTCGAACACCTCGCCCTTGGGCGTCAGCAGGTAGACGCGGTCTTCCAGCAATTCGGTGTGCAGGTCGGCGGCCAGCTTGCTGTCGTCCTCGCCGCGCGCGTCGAGCAGCTTGCGCATCCAGGCGATCTTGGCCTCGAACTCGGCATCGGCGCTGCCGCCCTCCTTGTAGCGCCAGTGCGCGGCCACGCCCAGTTCATTGGCGCGATGCATCTCGTGGGTACGGATCTGCACTTCCAGCGTCTTGCCCGACGGCCCCAGCACGGCAGTGTGCAGCGACTGGTAGCCGTTGCCCTTGGGCCGCGCGATGTAGTCGTCGAACTCGCCCGGCAGGTGCGGCCAGCGCGCGTGCACCACGCCCAGCGCGGCGTAGCAGTCGGACACGCTGTCGACCAGCACGCGTACCGCGCGAATGTCGTACAGGTCGGAAAACTCCAGCGCCTTGCGCTGCATTTTTTTCCAGATGGAATAGATGTGCTTGGGTCGCCCGGCCAGCTCGGCATGGATGCCGGCGGCCTGCAGGTCGCGCTGCAGTTCGTCCAGCGACTGGCGGATGAACGCCTCGCGGTCGGCGCGGCGCTCGTCCAGCAGCCTGGCGATGCGGCGGTAGGTGTCCGGCTGCAGGTAGCGGAACGCCAGGTCCTCCAGCTCCCACTTCAGCTGCCAGATGCCGAGGCGGTTGGCCAGCGGCGCATGGATGTCGCGGGTGAGCCGGGCCAGCGCGGC
>DATJCF010000286.1:0-1984 GCA_035514935.1 Rhodanobacter sp.
TGTGGGCGTTCGTCAGCCCGGGCCTGTACAAGCACGAGAAGCGCCTGGCGCGGCCGTTGCTGGTGGCGGCGATGGGGCTGTTCTATCTCGGCTGCGCCTTCGCCTACTTTCTGGTGCTGCCGGCCGCGTTCCGCTTTCTCACGGCGGTGACGCCGCAAGGCGTGGAGATGATGACCGACATCTCCCATTACCTCGATTTCGTGATGCTGATGTTCTTCGCGTTCGGGCTGTGCTTCGAGGTGCCGGTGGGGGTGGTGATCCTGGCCGCCGTCGGCGTGGTCGACGTCAAGCAGCTGCGCAGCGGTCGCCGCTACGCGGTGGTCGGCGCGTTTGCCATCTCCGCCTTCATCACGCCACCGGACATCACCTCGATGATCATGCTGGCGATCCCGATGTGCCTGCTGTACGAACTGGGCGTGCTGGCGGTGGGCTGGCTGGTGAAGCCACGCGAGGCGTCGTCGCCCGGCGCGTGAATTTCACCGCGCCGGCTTGACCGCCGCGCGGTTGAGCGACATGCCCTTGAGCACGTTCAGCGCCTGTGACAGCGCGAAATCCTGGGTGGCCAGCTTGGCCTCCTCGTCGGCGGTGTCGCCATGGGAGGTCACCGCTTTTTCGTTGACCAGGTGATGGGGCAGGTCGGATTCGAAGTTCACCGGGCCGGTGGCGCGATCGGCTTTGCGCACCGCCAGATCGGCCAGCACGATGTCGGGCGTGATGCCCTTGGCCTGGATCGACGTGCCGTTGGGCGTGTAGTAGCGCGCGGTGGTGATCTTCACCGCGTGGTCGGCGTCCAGCGGCAGCACGGTTTGCACCACGCCCTTGCCGAAGGTGCGCTGGCCGATGATCAGCGCGCGGTGGTTGTCCTTCAGCGCGCCGGAGACAATCTCGGCCGCCGAAGCGGTGCCGTTGTTGACCAGCACCACCAGCGGCGCGCCGTCGAGCAGGTCGCCGGGGTGCGCGGCGAAGCGCAGGTTGGCGTCGGGCAGGCGGCCGCGGGTGGTGACGATGACGCCGGCGTCGAGCAGGTCGTCGCTGACCGCGACGGCGGCGGTCAGCAGGCCGCCGGGGTTGTTGCGCAGGTCCAGCACCGCGCCTTTCAGCGGGCCGGTTTTCTGCAGCAGTTCGGGCAGCTTCTTTTCCAGGTCGGCGGCGGTGTCGCTCTGGAACTGGGTCAGCCGGATATAGGCGTAGCCCGGCTCCAGTTCGCGCGTCTTGACGCTGGCGATGGCGATGTTCTCGCGCACCAGGTTCAGGTCGATCGGCTTGTCGCTGTTGGCGTGCACGATGGTCAGGCTGATCTTGCTGCCGGGTTCGCCGCGCAGCTGCTTGAACATCGCATCGACGTTCTGCGGGTCGATGGTGATGCCGTTGATCTTCACGATGTCGTCGCCCGGCTGGATGCCGGCGCGCGCGGCGGGCGTGTCGTCGATCGGGGTGACGATGTGCAGGCCGCCGTCGGTCTGCAACACCTCGATGCCCAGCCCGCTGTACTGGCCGGTGGTGTCCTCGCTGAGCTGTTGCAGGCCTTCCTTGTCGAGGTAGGCGCTGTGCGGATCGAGCTGGCTGAGCATGCCGCTGATCGCCGCGTCCATCAGCGTCTTGTTGTCGACTTTCTCCACATAGGCCTGGCGCACCACTTCGTACACGCGGCTGAAGCGCCGCACATCGTCCAGGTCGATCGCATCCTCATTCGGCCCGGAGGCGGAGCTGGCGGTGGCCGGCAGGTCTACCGGGGCGGCGGCGCTGCGGGCAGCTGCCGGTGCCGCCGTCTGCGCCAGCAGCGGTGCGGCCAGCAGCAGGCCGGTCAGGCCGGCGAGGGATCCGCGAAGGAAAACACGCATGGCGCAAGACTCCAGGAAAACGGGGTGCGTCGCCGGGGACGCGGTTCGGGCCAGCCTGCGGCGCTGCGCCGTCGGCGTCAACGGTGCTTGCTCAGCCAACTGCGCGGATCGACCGGTTGGCTGTTGTGTCGCAGCTCGAAATA
>DATJCF010000287.1:0-2337 GCA_035514935.1 Rhodanobacter sp.
GCGGCGGAGCGGCACCCGTTTTCGCCTTTTCTTCCAGGAACGACACCCGCGCGCCCATGTCCGGCACCACGCGCGCGTCTTTCTGCTCCAGCGCCACGCGCACCTTGATGGTGGCCTTGCCGCGGTCGGCGGTGGGCACGATGGCGACCACGTGGGCGGGAATCTTCCAGTCCGGGTATGCGTCCAGCACCGCGTCGGCCGGCATGCCCGGCTTGACCCGGCCGATGTACGCCTCGTTGACGTCGACGTCAATCTCCAGCGAATCCATGTCCACGATGGTGCCCACGCCGGTGCGGGTGAAGCCGCCACCGGCGGACAGCGGCGAGATGATCTCGCCCACCTGCGCGTCCTTGGTGGTGACCACGCCGCTGAACGGTGCGCGCACCACGGTGTAATCGAAATTCACCTTCGCCACCGCCGCCTGGGCGTCGGCGGCGTGCGCCTGCTGACGCTGTGCGGCGAGCTGGGCGCGCAGGCTGTCGACCTGGGTTTGCGCCTGCTCGGCGCTTTGCCGCGACACCAGCCCGCGCGCGACCAACTGCTGCTGCCGCTTGGCGTCGTGTTCGGACTGCTTCAATTGCGACTGGTACTGCGTCACCAGCGCATGCGCCGCATCGGCCTGCGCCTTCACCGCGGCGAGCGTGGCCTTGTAGCCGCTGTCGTCCAGCCGCGCCAGCACCTGGCCCTTGGTGACGCGGTCGCCCTCTTCGATCAGCACCGCGGTGAGCGTGCCGGTGATCTGCGCCGATACGGTGGCCTGGCGCCGCGCGGTGACGTAGCCCGTGGCCTGCAGCACCGCGCCGGATTCACCCGCGGCGGCGGGTGCCACGGCGGTGGCGGTTTTCACCGGCAGCGGCCGCTGGCCCAGCCACAGCCAGCCGGCACCGCCAAGCAAGGCAAGCAGCACCAGCACGCCGGCGGCGATCCACGGCCAGCGGCCCGGGCCGCTGTCGTGCGCCTCGCGCTGGTTGCGGTCGATGCGCAATTCCTTCAACAGCTCGGCGTTGTCCACCCTTACTCCCCGACCGGTTTGCCCGGTGTGCGATGCATGCAAGATTGATCGATCGCCCGCGGCGTGGTCAGGGTGCGGCATCAGCCATCGTCGATGACAGCTGTCACCCCAGCCCGGCCATCCGCTCACTGCGGTTTGCTACGCTTGGCGGATGACCTACATCATCGATCCGCCCGCCATTCCCAGCCTCCCCGTCATCGGCAGCGATCAGCGTTTCGCCGTCCGCCGCCTATTCTGCATCGGCCGCAATTATGCCGACCATGCCGCCGAAATGGGCAGCACGGTGGACCTGGAACAGCCGATGTTTTTCTGCAAGCCGGCCGACGCCGTGGTCAGCGATGGCGCCGACGTGCCGTACCCGTCGGCAACGGCCTCGCTGCACCACGAGGTCGAGATGGTGGTGGCGCTGGCCGGCGGCGGCACCGACATCGAAGCCGACAAAGCGACGGTGCTGATCTTCGGCTATGGCGTCGGGCTGGACCTGACCCGCCGCGACCTGCAGGCGCAAGCCAAGAAGAAGGGCCACCCGTGGGACGTGGCCAAGGGGTTCGACCATTCTGCCCCGGTGTCCGCCTTGCGCCGCGCCGCGGAAGCCACGCCGGGGGCGGGTACCGTGCTGCGGCTGGAGGTCAACGGCGAGCAGCGCCAGCAGACCACGCTGGAGCACATGCTGCATGGCGTGCCGCAGATCATCGCCGCGCTGTCCCGGTTGTTCGAGCTGAAGGCCGGTGACCTGATCTTCACCGGCACGCCGGCCGGCGTGGCCGCGTTGCAACGCGGCGACCGCTTTCACGCCGAGCTGGTGGGTGTGGCCGAACTGGGCGGCCGGATCGTCTGATTCCACCGGGCCAAGACTGCGGGATTTTCCCTGTCCGTACACGCGGCGAGGGGTTACAGTCGCCATGCCATTCGGCTCGACAAGGGAGTATCCGCAGCATGAGCATGCTAAGTGAGTTCAAGGCGTTCGCCATGCGTGGCAACGTCATCGACCTGGCGGTCGGTGTGGTGATCGGCGGGGCATTCGGCAAGATCGTCACCTCGCTGGTGGATCAGATCATCATGCCGCCGATCGGCTGGCTGACCGGCGGCGTCGATTTCAGCAACCTGAAATGGGTGCTGCGACCGGCCGATGCCACCGACCCCGCGCACAAGGTGGCGGAGGTGGCTATCCAGTACGGCGCGTTCATCAACACGCTGATCCAGTTCCTGATCATCGCGTTCGCGATCTTCCTGGTGATCAAGGGCATCAACAAGCTCAGCCGCAAGCAGGAAGAAGCCCCCGCCGCACCGCCGGCCGACGTGGCCCTGTTGACCGAAATCCGCGA
>DATJCF010000288.1:0-5013 GCA_035514935.1 Rhodanobacter sp.
CTACGGCGAGCGCGAACGCGAGTTCCAGCTGTACCGCCGCGGCCGCTACGTGGAGTTCAACCTGGTCTACGACCGCGGCACCTTGTTCGGCCTGCAGTCGGGCGGGCGCACCGAATCGATCCTGATGAGCCTGCCGCCACGGGTGCGTTTCGAGTACGCGTACGAACCGGAACCCGGCTCGGCGGAGGCGAAGCTGGCGGATTACCTCAAGCCTCGCGACTGGCTGCTGTAAGAGCGGCTTCAGCCGCGACCCGGCACCGCCGCACGCCTGTCGCGGCTGAAGCCGCTCCTACATACAGTTGGGCGAGCTCTCAGCGCAACGCCACATCGGTTTCGCGCAGCACCTGCGCCAGGCATTCGGGCTTCACCCGCAGGCAGTCGTAGGCCTGGGCCATGGCATCGACGAAACGGCGGTCGTCCGTCAGCGCGGGCGGGAATACCGCATCGAGTGCAAGGAACTTCGGCAGGTCGTGGGCCACCTCGTTCACGCAGGCGCGGCCGATTCGCAGCAGCTCCGGCGCCAACGGATCGACCAGCGTTTCGCCGGCCTGCGCCCGTTGCCGCACGAAATGCATCCATGCCGCCACCGGCAGGCACAGCCGCTCGATCGGGTGGCCGCTGCGCAGGTGATCGAGGATGGTGCCGAACAGGCGGAACGGGAGTTTCTGCGAACCGTCCCATGCGATCTGCGCCAGCTCGTGGCGGATGGTGGGGTTGCGGAAGCGTTGCAGGATTGACTCGATATAGGCGGCCAGATCCATGCCCGGCGGGCTGATCAGGGTGGGCCGGATGTCTTCCATCATCAGGCGGCGCACGAACGCGGCCAGCGCTGGGTCGTCCATCGCATCGCCCACGCTGGCGTGGCCCAGCAGCAGGCCGAGATAGGCCAGCGAGGAATGTGCGCCGTTGAGCAGGCGCAGCTTGGCGCGCACGTACGCCGGCACGTTGGCCGTGAGGGTGACGCCGACGCTGGCGAAATCGGGGCGCCCATTGCAGAACGCGTCCTCGATCACCCATTGGCTGAATGACTCGCGCTGCACCGGCCATTGGTCGCGCACGCCCAGCGCGCCGGCCACGCGTTCGCACAAGGCGGTGTCGGTGGCCGGCACGATGGCGTCCACCATGGTGCGGGGAAAGGTGGCTTCCTGCTCGATCCAGCGCGCCAGCGCGGTGCTGCCTTGCGCGCCGGCCAGCCGCAGCACGGCGGCGCGCAGGCGCAGGCCGTTGTCGACCAGGTTGTCGCAGCTGATGGTGGTGAACGGCGCCAGCCCGCGCACCTGGCGGCGACGCAGGCCTTCGACCAGGTAGCCGAGCGCGCTGGCCGGTTGCTGCGGCGTGGCCAGGTCGTGCATCACGTCCACGTGGCGCAGGTCCAGCTCGCCGCGGGTATCCAGGCAGTAGCCTTTTTCGGTGATGGTGAGGGTGACGATGCGGGTCTGCGGGTTGGCCAGCCGCTCCAGCACGCGCTCGCGATCCTCCGCGGCCACCAGCACTTCGCGCAGCGCGCCGATCACCCGGCAGGACACTTGCTGATCCAGCACGGCCATCGTGTACAGACCCTGCTGCGGCCGCAGCGCATCGCGCAGGCCGCGGCTTTTCAGCGACACCGCGCAGATGCCCCAGCCCGGCTCGCGCGCCAGCAGGCGGTCGATGAATGCGGCCTGGTGGGCGCGGTGGAAGGCGCCGGGGCCCAAATGGACGATGCCGATGCTGATGGCGTCCAGCGGATAGTCGGGCAGCGCGAGGTTGGCCGCCGATACCGGCAACGTGTCCGGACCGAGCAGGGCGGTGGGTGCACCGGTGACGGCGGCGCTCGCGCGGCTCACAGGGTGACTCCGGTTTTCCACAGGGCAATCTCGCGCTCGTCGTTGATCTCGTTGCGGGCCGGTTTTCCCGAGGCCGTGTCCAGTACCAGCTGCTGCAGCGCGTCGGCCAAGGCCTCCATGCCGCGACCGTCCAGCAGCGCGCCGGCGTCGAAGTCGATCCAGCGCGGCTTGGCCGCGGCCAGCGCGCTATTCGTGGCGATCTTCAACGTCGGTACCGGAAAGCCCAGCGGCGTGCCGCGACCGGTGGTGAACAGGATCACGGTAGCACCAGCGGCGGTCAGCGCGGTGGCCGATACCGCATCGTTGCCCGGCGCCTCCAGCAGGGCCAGGCCCGGCAACTGCGCGCGCTGGCCGTAGCGCAGCACCTGGGTGACGGTGGCGTGGCCGCCCTTCTGCACCGCGCCCAGCGATTTCTCCTCCAGCGTGGTGATGCCGCCGGTGATGTTGCCGGGCGAGGGGTTCTCGTGCACGGGCTGGCCGTGGTCGAGGAAATAGCGCTTGAAGTCGTTGACCAGTGTGCCGATCTGCTCGAACACCTCGCGGCTTTGCGCCCGCGCCATCAGCATCCGCTCGGCGCCGAAGATCTCGGGGATCTCGGTGAGGATGGGGGTGCCGCCAGCCGCCGCCACCCGGTCGGCGATGCGCCCCACCACCGGGTTGGCGGTGACGCCGCTGAAACCGTCCGAGCCGCCGCATTTCAGGCCGATCACCAGATCCGACAGGCTGCAGGACTGGCGCCGATCCTGTTCGGCCACGGCCACCAGTTCCTCCACCGCGGCAAGTCCCTGCTCCACCTCATCGTCGGCAAGCTGCGAGTTGAACCAGCGCAGGCGGGCCGGATCGACACCGTCCATCGCCTCCAGCAGCCACTTCATCTGCAGCGACTCGCAACCCAGGCCCACCAGCAACACGCCGCCCGCGTTGGGGTGGCGCGCCAGTGCGGCCAGCATCTGCCGGGTGTGTTCCAGATCGCTGCCCAGTTGCGAGCAGCCGAATGGGTGAGTGAACGCATGCACGCCGTCGACGCGCCCGCCAAACCTGCGCTCGGCCTGCTCGGCGATGCGCCGCGCGGTACGCGCCACGCAGCCCACCGTGCACAGCACCCAGATCTCGTTGCGGGTGCCGACCCGGCCGTCGGCGCGGCGATAACCCTGGAAAACAGCGGTGGCGCCGGTGTCGGGCGCGGGCGTCGGGGCCAGCGGCTGGTAGCTGTATTCCAGCGTGCCCGACAGCCCGGTGGCCATGTTGTGCGTGTGCACCCAGTCGCCCGCGGCAATTGCCGCCGTGGTGCGACCGATCGCGAAACCGTATTTGTGCACCGGCTGACCGGCGGCCAGCGCCCGTACGGCGAACTTGTGCCCCTGCGGCATGGCCTGGCGCAGTTGCACCTCGCCGGTAGCCAGCGATACGACGGTGCCCTCGGCCAGGTCGGTGAGGGCGATCGCCACATCATCCTCGGCGTGGACATGCAGAGCGGTCAGGGGAGCGGGGCGATCTGAGGACATAGTTTTGGGATGCAAACCAGTAACCGGTGTCATTGGAGCGCCACGGCGCAGGCTTGTCGAGCATCGCGGCCGATGAAACCGTCACGCTACACCCGAATCCGGCTTGGAGGACATCCCGGAAGTCACCGGCCACCACGGCGGTGATCCCTCCCCGAGCAGGGCAATGGGGACTTCTCCAGCCTCCGATGACACCGGTCACCAAAACCCGCCCAAATGGCTATGATGGGGGCTCATCACCGTCGACGGCCGCCGCAGGCCCACCGCCGTCGACCCGCTCCGGCGGCCTGCCGACCCACGCGCTCCCTGAACGCCGCGCGCCCACCGCATGAGGACCGACATGTACCAGAAGACCTACCACGCGACCCACCCCGACATGATGGACGGCGCCAGCAACGACCAGCTGCGCGACCGCTACCTGATGAGCGACCTGTTTGCCGCCGACGAGGTCCGCCTCAACTACAGCCACAACGAGCGCTTCGTGATCGGTGGCGCCGCCCCGGTGAAGCAGGCGCTGGCGCTGCCGCAACAGACCGAGCCGGCCTCCGCCGCCGGCCAGCCGTTCCTGCAGCGGCGCGAGTTGGGCGCGGTGAACGTGGGCGGCGGCGTGGGCCGCATCCGCGTCGACGGGCAGGCGTTCGAGATGCAGCCCAAGGATGGCCTGTACGTGCCGATGGGCAGCGCCGAGGTGAGCTTCGAGTCGGTGGACCCGGCCAACCCCGCGCGCTTCTACCTGATTTCCACCCCCGCGCACGCGCGCTTCGAGTTGAAGCACATCCCGATCGACCAGGCCGTGGCGCTGGAGCGCGGCGCGCTGGAAACCTCCAACGAGCGCACCATCTACCAGTACATCGTGCCGGCCACCTGCGCCTCGTCGCAGCTGTTGCTGGGGCTGACCGTGCTCAAGCCCGGCAGCGTGTGGAACACCATGCCGCCGCACCTGCACGACCGCCGCTCGGAGGTGTACTTCTATTTCGACCTGGGCGAGAACGACCGCGTCTATCACTTCATGGGCGTGCCCGATGCGCAACGCCACATCGTGATCGCCGACGGCGAGGCGGTGGTGTCGCCGCCGTGGTCGATCCACATGGGCGCCGGCACCAGCAACTACTGTTTCATCTGGGCGATGGGCGGCGAAAACCTCGACTACACCGACATGCACGTGCTCGACATCTGCCAGTTGAAGTGAGGTCGCCATGAATCCCTTCTCATTGCAGGGCAAGGTGGCGCTGGTCAGCGGCGCCAACACCGGCCTGGGCCAGGCCATGGCAATTGCGCTGGCCGAGGCCGGCGCCGCCGTGGCCGCCGTGGGGCGCACCGATCCGGCCGACACCGCCCACGCGGTGCGGGCGGCCGGGCGCCGCTTCCACTGGGTCGAGGCGTCGCTGGATACCACCACGCCGATCCCCGCCATCATCGAAGCCGTGGAGCGCGAGCTGGGCGGCATCGACATCCTGGTCAACAACGCCGGCACCATCCGCCGCAACGACGCGCTGGATTTCAGCGAGGACGACTGGGACGCGGTGATGGGCGTGAACCTGAAGACCGTGTTCTTCCTTTCGCAGGCCGTGGCGCGACGGCTGGTGGAGCGCAAGCGACCCGGCAAGATCGTCAACATCGCCTCGATGCTGTCGTTCCAGGGCGGTATCCGGGTGGCCTCCTATACGGCCAGCAAATCCGGCCTG
>DATJCF010000289.1:0-2528 GCA_035514935.1 Rhodanobacter sp.
CTTTTCCCGCTTCGGTATCGAGCGGACCATGTTTTGAACGCAGGGTTTTGAACGCAGGAGTTTCGTGACAACGATGAGCGCCGTACTGGACAGCCGAACCAACTTGTTGCCGGGGCGCTTTGGCTTCCTGATGGGGCTTTACGCGGAAAATTATCATCGGCTGACGCGCCTGTTCGCGCCGCAGCAACTTGCGCCGGGCCGCTACCTGTCCAACGTGGACGACGGTTTGAACGTGCATCTCCATGTGCAGGAATGCCACCCGTACACGTTGGAGCTGGAGCTCACCTACGACTTCGTCGATGCGCACACAGGCCAGCGCTCGCCGTCGGCGCAGCTGCGCATGTACACCGACGCGCACGTGGCCGAAGCGATGCATTGCCACCCCGGGCGGCACCTGTGGCAGGTGCTGGGTCCGTTCGCGCCGGCGCATACGGTGTTCCAGCATCGCTTGCGCATGAACGGCTTCCTGTCGCGCTGGCTGGAGTACCTGGCCGAGCAGGGGCATTCGATCGGCACGCTGGAACGCGATCCGGCCAACACGATCCGCTGAGTGCGAAACGGTCGCACGCAAGAATTACGCGCAACAAAAAACCCGCGCAAGGCGGGTTTTTTGTTGTGTAGTGGCGGAGCGGACGGGACTCGAACCCGCGACCTCCGGCGTGACAGGCCAGCATTCTAACCAACTGAACTACCGCTCCACATTCGTTTTTTGCAGCTATTTACGTTCCAGCGTTGCGAGCCAACTTGGCGTCCCCACGGGGATTCGAACCCCGGTCGCCACCGTGAAAGGGTGGTGTCCTAGGCCTCTAGACGATGGGGACAATTCAAGTTGGTGGAGCCAGGCGGGATCGAACCGCCGACCTCCTGCATGCCATGCAGGCGCTCTCCCAGCTGAGCTATGGCCCCGCCGCTGGAAGCCCGGAAGAATAGGTCCGAGTGTCATATCCGTCAAGCGTTTTTTTACATCGGTGAAGCACGCGAACTGCATCCGGCAACTCGGCCCTCTGGCCTGTGCTTTCGCGAACGAATAGTGAGCGGGTGTTCGTTTAAGCTGGGGAATCCTGCGGCGTTGAAGAGAAGGCATGCACGAAATCGGTTTCATTCGCGACCTGGCCATGGTGATGATCGTGGCCGGTGCCACCACGATCTTGTTCCAGCGTCTGCGGCAGCCTGTACTGCTGGGTTACATCCTCGCCGGCGTGCTGATCGGCCCGCATACCCCGGGTGTGCTGGTGGCGGACCCGCGAGCGATCGAAGACATTTCCAACCTCGGTGTCGTGCTGCTGATGTTCACGCTGGGGCTGGAGTTCAGCGTGCGCAAGTTGCGCCAGGTGGGTGTGGGCGTGCTGGTGGTTGCGGTGGCCGAGGTCGGGTTGATGCTGTGGATCGGCTTCGGCATCGGTGAGTTGTTTGGCTGGAAGGGCATGGATTCGCTGTTCCTGGGCGCGATCATCTCGCTGTCGTCGACGATGGTGGCCACCCGCATGCTTTCCGAGGGCGGGCAGCGGCACCACCCGTTTGCGCAGTTGGTGGTGGGCTTGCTGGTGGCCGAGGACATGCTGGCTATCATCATGCTGACCCTGCTGACGGCCGTGGCCATCGGTGGTTCGGTGCAGGCGGAAGCGGCTTTTACGCTGATTGGCCACCTCGGCCTGTTTGTGATCGTGGGCATGATCCTGGGGTTGCTGTTGCTGCCGCGGCTGGTGGATTACGTGGCCGGTTTCGGTCGCGACGAAACCTTGCTGGTCAGCGTGCTGGGCATCTGTTTCGGCGCCAGCCTGCTGGCGGCGTGGATGGGTTTCAGCGTGGCTTTGGGCGCGTTCCTGGCGGGTGCGATCGTGGCGGAGTCGCGCAGCGTTGCCCGCGTCATGCATCTGGTCGAGCCGTTGCGCGACATGTTCGCCGCGCTGTTCTTCGTGGCCATCGGTTTGAAGATCGACCCGGCGATGCTGCTGCATTACGTCCTGCCGGCGTTGTTGATCGCCGGCGCGGTGATCCTGGGCAAGACGCTGGCCTGCAGCGTGGGCATTTTTGCCATCGGCCACGATGCGCGCACCTCGTTGCGTGCCGGCCTGGGGATGGCGCAGATCGGCGAATTCTCGTTCGTGATCGCCACGCTGGGTTTGTCGCTGGGCGTGATCAGCGACTTCATCTATCCGATCGCCGTGGCGGTGTCGGTGGTTTGCATGGCGGTCTCGCCCTATCTGAACCGCTCGGCGGACAAGCTCGCCAACGGGCTGACCCGGGTAACGCCGCGCTCGGCGCGGTTGCTTGCCACCAGTTACAACGGCTGGCTGGCCAACCTGAAGCCGGTCAACGAGAACGCGGCGCTGGCGGCGATCTTTCGCCGGTTGTTGTGGCATATCGGTATCAACGTGCTGCTGGTCGTCACGCTTTTCATGCTGGGTGCCTACGTCAATGCGCATAACTGGGCGTGGTTCTCGATGGTCGGCATCGGGCGCGAATTGCGCCATACGCTGATCTGGGCGACGGCGTTGTTCCTGTCGCTGCCGATGCTGATCGCGGTG
>DATJCF010000290.1:0-6991 GCA_035514935.1 Rhodanobacter sp.
CTTGCAGGTTCGTACACGCCCGACCTTCTCCGTCGTCACCAGCCCCGCCTGTTCCAGCACGCTGACGTGCTTCTTCATGCCCGTGAGGCTCATATGGAACCTTTGGGCTAGGTCGGAGATCGAGGCATCCGAACCCCCCAGCTGCTCCAGCACGCCACGCCGGGTGACATCGGAAAGCGCGGCAAACGTTGCGTCGAGGCGAGCTTGATAGTGAACCATATGGTTCACTGTATGGCGGGCATGGACGACTTGCAAGCGGCGGATATGCCGCTTGCAGTTCGGTCGAAAATCACGGGGTCAGTGGGCGGCCCGAGCCGTTGAACCAGCTCCAGCGCAGAGCCGCTGCTGTCGCATGGCATTCCGATGCCGGCTTCGATGGAAACTTCCACACCACCAGTCGAAATCGCATCGCGCGATCAGGCGGATGCTTCCGCTCTCGCCCTAGTGCACCGTTGCCGAAGGAGGCAAAAAGGAATCACCCCACCCGCGCCTGCCGCACATAACGCGTGCCCAGCAACACATCCCATAGCGGCGTGGTGACGCCGAAATTGCTGTCGGGGTGGTAGTGGTGGACGTGGTGGGCGGCGGCCCAGCGGCGGAGCAGGGGCTGCTTGAAGCGGACGTGGTGGATGATGAAGTGGGCCAGGCCGTAGATGATGTAGCCGAAGGTGATGGCGCTGGCGAGCAGCAGGGCGAAGCCGGTGGGCATCAGGGCCACGAACACGCCGGTCAGGGCCAGCAGGATGAGCGGGGGCAGGAAGAACGGCAGGGAGTCGTAGCCCAGCGGGTGCTGGTGATGCAGCTCGTGGCCCTGCGCGAACAGCGGGATGCGGGTGTGGAACATCCAGCGGTGGAAGAAGTATTCCACGAAGCTGAAGGCGAACAGGCCCAGCGCGATGGCCAGCGTTCCCAACAGTGCGCCGGGATGGCGGCGTGCGCCTTCAACCATCAGGACGGCGCCCAGCGCCACGTCCACGGCGAGTTCGCCCCAGTAGTTGGTGCGGGTGGAGGACATCCGCACGATTGCGTCCACGCCTTTGCGCAAAAGGTTTCGCATCATCGCTGCATGGTTCCGTGATCGTGCAAGGGGCGTCGGGGCCGTTGTCGGCCCGGGACCTGCGCATTCTCCCATGTCACCTGCGGTGACGCATCACGGGGCGGCGGGATTTGCGCCCGCCCTTCATGTCCCATCAATGCGACAGCGCGAAGCTGGTCAGAATAGTGGCGGTTTGCTCGGGCTTTTCCAGCATCGGCATGTGATTGCAGCCGCTGATGACGCTGGTGCTGATGGCGCTGGCGGACACCAGCCCGTTGCGCAGGCTGTCCAGCGCGGAAATGTCCATGACCTTGTCGTCGTGGCACCACAGGCCGAGCACGGGCATGGTCAGTTGGCCCAGGCGCTGCTGCAGGGACAGGTATTGCGAGGGCTGGCGCAGCGTGTCGAAACTGCTTTCGATGAAAGCGCGATCACGCTGGTTGCGCGCCACCAGCACGTCGGCGAAGCGGCCGGCCAATTCGGGCGGTTGCGTGAATGCCAACGCCATGGCGCGCTGCAGCCCCGCGCGGTCGTCGAACACGAACGGGTTCCTGCCGGCCGCGGCGTCGCGCGCGAAAGCGTTGCCCGCATTCTTCAGGCCGAAGCTGTCCAGCAGCGCCAGGCCGGTGACGTGGTCGGGGTGCTCGCTGGCGTAGACACCCGCAATCGCACCGCCCATCGAGTGGCCGGCCAGCATGAACTGGCCCAGGTGCAGCGTTTGCACGAACGCATCCAGCCGCGCTGCCTGCGCCTCGATGGCATAGCTGGCGCCGGCCACCCGCGAGGAATCGCCCCAGCCAGGCAGGTCGGGGATGATCAGGTGAAAGTGCGGCGTGAGTTCCTTCGCCACTTTCAGCCACTCGGTCTTGTCCGCGGCGAAGCCGTGCAGCAGCACGATGGTGGGGCCATCACCGCCTTCGTAATACGCCCAGCGGGTATCGCCGGCCTGCACCGCATGCGTTTCCAGGTGCGCCGCCATCGCCTCGCGCTTGAGGTTGGCCTGCATCAGCCACTGCGGCGCGAACAGGTAGCTGCCACCCAGCACGATCACCAGCAGGCCGCCCAGCCACGCCAGGAATTTCAGCCGTCGCAGCAACATGCGTTTCCATAGCGGGGTGTTGGTGGTGGCTTGAGGCATGGCGGTTTTTCTTGAAGGAGTGGGAGAAGCCGCTCCCTCCCCTGCGGCGCAGGGGGAGGAGGTGCTGCGATTCGCCTGACGGGCGGGGCGCCTCAGTGCTGCGCCTTTTTTGCCTTGGCAATGATCGATTCCACCGCCTGCTGCGTCAGCGGGTGGTAGCCGGGTTTGGCTTTCGCGTAGACCTGCTCGGCGTAGGCCAGCCCTTCTGGCGTTTTCGCGAAGGCCTTGTACAGCGGCGTGGTGAGGTAGAGCCGGCCGATGCGGATCATGTGCTCGGCGGCGGCCGGCCATACGGCCTTGTCGCCGGCGGCGATGGCATGGCTGTACCAGCGCATGCCGATCTCGGCGTTCGGCGTGCCGGTGAGGTGCCAGGCGGCGTCGAGTTGCTGCATTTTCGCCAGCGGCGGCGCATCGGGCAGGCGGTCGAGGAAGTACATCCACTCCTGCGTGTTCCAGCCCTTGGCGTCGAGTTTGGCGGCGGCCAGCGTGCCGGCCAGGAATTCGCTGCGCTGCTTGTCGATCGCGTCGAAGCGCGGCGAATCGGGCAGCGGCGCATCCTTCGGAATGCCGGTGCCGTAGACCCAGGCCTGCACTTCGTCCCAGCGCATTTTGCCGGGGTGTTTCTCGATCAGGTTCGGCTTCAGGTAGTCGAGCATCTGCTCGGTGGTGATGCTCCGGAACGCGAAGTGGTCGAAATAGCCCTTGAGGTAGGCGTCGAAATCGGCGCGACCGAAGCGTTGCTCCAGCGTGCGCAGGAACCACGAGCCCTTGTCGTAGGCCACGTCGGACAGCGAATCGTCGGCACCCACGCCGCGCGGATCGGGCGCCAGCTTCTGTGCGTTGGCCGGCATCGCGGCAATATCTTTCTGCAGCGCACGCGCCGACAGCAGCGCTTCCTCATCGGCCAGCGGCTTGCCGTACAGCGCCTCGGTGATGCGCCCCTGCACGTAGGTGGTGACGCCCTCGTTGAGCCAGATGTCGCGCCACGACGCGGCGGTGATCAGGTTGCCTGACCACGAGTGCGCCAGCTCGTGCGCCACCAGCGACACCAGGCTCTTGTCGCCGACCAGCACGGTGGGCGTGGCGAACGTCATGTTCGGGTTTTCCATGCCGCCGTACGGGAACGATGGCGGCAGCACCAGGATGTCGTAGCGGCCCCAGCGGTACGGGCCGTACAACTGCTCGGTGGTGGCGATCATCTTCTCGGTGTCTTCGAATTCGTGCGCGGCCTTGGCCACCACCGAGGGCTCCGCATAGACGGCCGAACGCGGGCCGGTTTCCTTCGCCGCGATATCGCCGGCGCCAATGGCCAGCAGGTACGACGGGATCGAGTGCGTCTGGTTGAAACGGTAGTCGCCATCCAGCGGATGCCTGGCGTCGTTCGGCGCGCTCATCACCACGCGGATGTCCTTCGGCGCCGTGACGTGGGCGTCGTAGGTGAAGCGGATCGCCGGCGAATCCTGCAGCGGTACCCACGAGCGGGCGTGGATCGACTCGGACTGCGAGAACATGAATGGCGCTTTCTTGTCCGCCGTCTGCGCGGGCGTCAGCCACTGCAGGCCCGACGCGCCGGGCGAGGTGGTGTAGACGATGCGCACCTGCGCCGGATGCTTTGGCGTGGCGATGGTGAGCTTGCTGCCCAGCACCTTGTCGCGCGGCGCCAGGGCGTATTTCAGCGGCGTGGTCTTGCCGTCACTGCCGACCGCTTCGATCTTCGCGATCTTCAGGTCGCGTGTATCCAGCACCAGCGACTGCGCCTGCGGATTCTTCCAGTCCAGTTTCAGCGTGGCCTGGCCGTCGAGCTGCTTGTGCGGGAAATCGATGGCGAGATCCAGATCCAGATGGGTCACCCGCACCTGGTCGGGCTGGGCGTAGGAGTTGGGATCATTGGCCAGGGCGGCCAGCGGCAGCATCAGCGTGCCGAAAGCGAGGGCGGGCAGGAATCGCATGGAAGGCTCCGGGCCGGCAAAAGAGCGAGTATGCCACTGGCCTGTCGACGGCGACCCGTGGCGGAAGTTGGGCGCAGCAGCGCGGGTGGCTCAATAAAGGTCGATCGGATCCACATCCAGCGACCAGCGCACGCGTCGTGCCGACGGCAGTGCGAACAGCGCGTGTTGCCACGGTCGCAGCATCCCCCGCAGCATGCCGCGCTGGGTGCTTTCCAGCAGCAGTTGGCCGCGCTGGCGGCCGGCGCGCAGCGGCATGGGCGCCGGCATCGGGCCGGCGATTTGCACCGCATCCAGTTCGGGCAGCAGTGCCCGCGCGTCGCGCAGGAACGCGTCGACGTGGTCGCGTTGGGGGGCGTCGGCGCGCAGCAATACCTGGTGGCTGTAGGGCGGCAATTGAATCTTGCGGCGCTCGTCCAGCAGATCGGTGGCGGCGGCGGCGTAGCCGCGGGCCAGCAGGTTGCGTAGCAGCGGGTGGTCGGGTTGGTGGGTTTGCAGCACCACGCGGCCGGGTTTGCGCGCCCGGCCGGCGCGCCCGGCCACCTGCACCACCAATTGGGCCAGCCGCTCCTCGGCGCGAAAGTCGATGCTGTGCAGGCCTTCGTCCACGCCGACGATGGCTACCAGGGTGAGGTTGGGCAGGTCGTGGCCCTTGGCCAGCATCTGGGTGCCGACCAGGATCGCGGGCGCGTCGTCGTGCAATTGCGCCAGCAGGTTTTCGAAGGCATCGCGGCGGCGGGTGGTTTCGCGGTCCACACGCAATACCGGCACCTGCGGAAACAACGTCACCAGCGCCTCTTCCAGCCGCTCGGTGCCATGGCCTTGTGGCTTGAGGTCGCCCACGCCGCAGACCGGGCAGACCACCGGCATGCGCTGGCGGTGGTCGCAGTGATGGCAGATCAGCTGGCGCCGGCCGGCGTGCAGGGTCAGTGGCCGGTCGCAATGCGGACAGCCGGCGTGCCAGCCGCAGCTGTGGCACAGCAACACCGGTGCGTAACCGCGGCGATTGCGGAACACCAGCGCCTGTTCGCCGCGCGCCACCGTATCGGCCACGGCGGCCAGCAGCGCGGGCGACATGCCGTGCTCCAGCCGCTGCATGCGCATGTCCACGATCTGCACCTGCGGCGGCCGGGTGGCGCCGGGGCGGGCGCGCAGGTGCAGCGTGCGGTAGCGTCCGGCGGCGGCGTTGGCCAGCGATTCCAGCGACGGTGTGCCCGAGCCCAGCAGCACCGGCACGCCCAGCGCGCGGGCGCGCACCATGGCCAGGTCGCGGGCGTGGTAGCGGAAGCCGTCCTGCTGCTTGTAGGCGCTGTCGTGCTCCTCGTCGACGATGATCAGGCCGGCCTGCGGCAGTGGCGTGAATACCGCCGAGCGCGTACCCAGGATCACCCGCGCGCTGCCGGCGCGGGCGCGCAGCCAGGCGCGTGCGCGGTCGCCCTCGGACAGGCTGGAGTGCAGCACTTCCACGATCACGCCCAGCCGCTGGCGCAGCCGCCGCACCGTCTGTGGCGCCAGCCCGATCTCCGGCACGAGCAGCAACGCCTGCTTGCCCTGCGCCAGCACCTGTTCGATCAGCGCCAGGTAGACCTCGGTCTTGCCGCTGCCGGTGACGCCGTCGAGCAGGAAGGGTTGGTAGTCGCCCAGCGCGGCGCCCACCACGGCCACCGCCTGCTGCTGTTCGTCGTTGAGTTGCGGTGCGAACGAGGCGGGCAGCGGACGGTCCGCGGGCGCCCGCTCGCTGCGCTCCAGCAGGCCGGCCGACGCCAGCCGACGGGCCGCCTCGCGCCAGCCGGACTGGCGTTCGGTCAGCTCCTGCGCGCTCAGCGCGCCATCGGCCAGCAGGGTCAGCAGCGCCTTGCTGCCGCCGCGACGGCTGCCGGCGTCATGGGCGCTGCGGCCAGCCAAGGTCAGCGACCAGTATTCGTCGCCGATCGGCGGCAGCGGTTTCGGTTCGCGCAGAGCCAGCGGCAGCGCGTTGGCATAGGCCTCACCTGGCGCGCCCAGCCAGTAGTCGGCGGCCCAGGCCAGGGTCTGCATCAGCTCGGGATCGAGCAGCGCGTCGTCGTCGAGCAGGCGCAGCGTTTGCTTCAGCCGGCGGCTTTCCACGGCGGCTTCGGCGTCGATCGCCACCACCACGCCGACCATCCGCTGGCGCCCGAATGGCACCAGCACCCGCGCGCCCACGCCGGCCTCACCCACCGCGGGCGGCAGGTAGTCGAACAGGGCGGGCAGGGGCACCGGCAGGGCGACGCGAAGGACAGCGGGCATGGGTTACCTCGTGGCGCACCAGTGTAGCGGCGCCGCTCACACTCCCAGGTTTCAGCGGCCGCGATGGCAGGCAAATCGCGTTGGTCGAGTTGCGCGAACTTGCTGCCCGTCTATCGAGAAAGCGGGGGTAAGTAACTAACCGCTGGCGGTTTTTGTGCTTATCCACAAGAGCTGTGGATAAGTCTGTGGATGCAGAGGGGAGGGGGGGCCCCGAAGCGCGCCGTAGCGCCTTTTTGGTCACCTTGACCATGTTTTGGTCAGGCAAAAAAACATCTTTAATTTCAACAACCTGCAAATTCGGTTGGGGCAGGGTTCACACAATTGTCATCGCCCCTGACGGCGCCTTGACAGTCTCGTTACGCTGTGCAAAACCCGCCATGACAATCGTTTGAAAGCCGCCTCAATGGGCCATGCCCAAGGCCGCGGCGATCAACAGCGCAAAGGTCAGCAGCCAGAAATAGCACCAGCCGATGCACCAGAATTTCAGCACCGTCATCGGCCAGCCCTGGTGGTACAGGCGTTTCTGCGTGATCAGCAGGTAGGTCGGCACCCACAGCGCCAGCAGGGTCTGCAGCCAGCCCAGCGGCGCGGCTGTCCAGGCGG
>DATJCF010000291.1:0-3836 GCA_035514935.1 Rhodanobacter sp.
AACCCAGCCGCTGGCCAACGAATACGCCAACGAAATGCAGGAACTCTCACGCGAGATCCTGGCCTTCTTCGACGGCATGGAACGCGAGCACGACGACCTGGTGTTCGCCCGCGGCTTCGGCAAGTTGATGGGTGTGCTCAATAAGCGCTGGACACGCGAGGAAGTACGCCTGTATCCGGCCTACGAGGCGCATTGCGGTGACAAGGTGGCGGCCGCTGGTTGAGTTGCTCACGGCCCGGAAAGCCCCATCCATCAGCTTTCCCGCGGCGTGTCCCCCTCTCCTCTTTCCTCTCCCCAAGGGGAGAGGGGCTTCGTGCTTTCCCGTTTATCGACGAGGCACGAACAGGCCACATGCCACGCCGTAAAGCCGGAAGAGGCCGTAACTCCCTCTCCCCTGCGGGGAGAGGAAAGAGGAGAGGAGGACACGCCGCGTGGAAGCCCAACGAAGGAGTGAGAAGTGAGAAGTGAGAGAAAAGCCACAGCTCACCTCAGCGCCGCTTCCTCTCGCTCCTCACTCCTGGACTCTACGCGTAACGCCAGCCGTCGATTTCCACCAGCAATTCACCGCGGCAGATGTCGCCGTGCAGCACCAGCACCGGTACGCCGGGCAGGCGTTGCTGCAGGAAGTCGTTCACGCGTGCGGCATCGATACCGTGCCGCACATAGGCTTTCAGCGGCGACTGGGTGTCGAAGCCGGCGCTCATGCCGGCGCTGTCCAGCAGGGCTTCCAGGTTGACCAGGGTTTCCTCGAGCTGCGCATCGAGGTCGTCGTGGTGCGCGGAGGCGTGGCCCACCACGGCGGCGGTGCCGGAGATCGCCAGTACGTCCAGCGCAGGCAGGCTCATGGCGCGGGCGAAGCTGGGCGGCGTGCTGCCGTATTGGCGCGGGTAGCGCCAGGCGCTGACCTGGCGCGGGTTTTCCACTCGCTGGCCCGGCTGGTCGCAGGCCAGCAGGTAGACCTGCAGCAGCGGCGCCTCGCCGTGGTGACCGATCGCGGTGGCGGCGGGAAAACCCTCGGCGAAGAAATCGCCCATGCCCTCGGCGCGACCGATGCAGAACTGCTTGTAACGCTCGGCGTCGCCCTCGCCCTGGTTGATGGCGGCCATGTAATTCCAGATGCGCAGCACATGGTGCTCGGCACGCTGGCCGACGAAGGCGCGCAGCTGCTCATAGGCGTGGGTGGCGGTGGCCTGCGGGCCGCCGTGGTGGCGTTCGTCCAGCTCGATCGCGACGTACAGCCAGCCGCCGCCGGCCGACCAGCGCAGGTCGCCGGCGACGCCGGATTCCACCGGCGCATCCACCTGCCAGATCTCCACCGTTGACGGCGCGTCGAAACTTTCCAGCGCCACCTGCAGGCAGCGCGGGTCATCGCGGCGCGCGCGCGCGCCGAAATCGAACAACGCCAAGGTGCCGGCTTCCGCCAGGGCAGCCTCGGCATCGGCCACGCGGTAGGAAACTCGCGGTGCGCGCCGCAAGGGCGCGCGCTGTGGGTTTTCACATCCCTGCATCTTCGTTGCAACCGGGTAAGACAAGGGCGCTATGTTACACTCCGCGCCCAGTGCCCCCGGGGGGAGGCAATGCACTAGAGTACGGAATCAAGCATGGCGGAACAGACAGCGGCGCAACACGAATTGGCCACGTTGGTCGTGCAATGCCTGAATCTCGAAACGGTCACCCCCGCGCAGATCGACCCCGATGCCCCGCTGTTTGGCGGCGACCTGGGGCTCGATTCCATCGATGCACTGGAAATCGCGCTGGCGGTGTCCAAGCACTACGGCTTCCAGCTGCGTTCGGACAACCCGGACAACCGGCAGATCTTCACCAGCCTGCGTACGCTTTCCGCGCATGTCGAGCAGCACAAGACCAGCTGAACGCTGCGGCCCCGCTGGCGTTTTACCTGCCATGCCGCGCTTCCCCGCGAATGCCTTGCCCATGGTCCGGACCGCGCGCTCGCGCTGCCGGACATGACCTTGCGTGTGGCGACATCATGACCTTGTTCGAACAACCCCTCTGCATCGACGCCACGCATCCGGCGCTGCCAGGCCATTTTCCGGGCCAGCCGCTGGTGCCCGGCGTGGTGTTGCTGGAGCAGGTGGCGCTGGCCTTGCGCGCCTGGCGCGGCCAGCGGCTGGCGCGGGTGGTGGAGGCCAAATTCCTGGCCCCGCTGCTGCCTGACGAAGCCGCCACGGTACGGCTGACGTCGGCCGAGGCGCGGGTCCGTTTCGAGATCCGCCGGAATGACACCGTGCTGGCGCGCGGCCTCGTCGAGGGCGCGGCATGAGCAATACCGAGAACTGGCAGAGCCGCCCCGAGGGCGGCGGCCGTTTCGCGCTGTGGCTGATCCGCAACATCGCCCTGTACGGCGGCCGCCGGCTGGGCCGGTTGTGCCTGTATCCGATCACGGTCTACTTCTACCTGCGCCGCGCGCCGGAGCGGCAGGCGTCGCGGCGTTATCTGCAGCGCGTGTTCGGCCGGCCGGGCACCCCTTGGCAGGTGATGAAACACCTGCACTGCTTTGCCGCCACGATCATGGATCGGGTGTTCCTGCTGGCGCATGGCGAGCGGCCGTTCCGGATCGAGGTGGTGGGCCTGGAACAGCTGGAGCAGCGCGTGGCGCTGGGCCGTGGCGTATTGCTGTTCGGTTCGCACCAGGGCAGTTTCGAGGCGCTGCGGGCGATCGGCGGGCGGCGCCCGGAGCTGCCGCTGCGGGTGGTGCTGGACAAGCAGAAAACTCCCGCGATGACCGAGCTGCTGGAGGCGCTGGCGCCGGAGATCGGCGGCTGCGTGATCGACGCGGCGCAGGACGGCACCAGCATCGCCCTGGCGATGGCCGAAGCCTGCCAGCAAGGCGCGATAGTGGCGATGCTGGCCGATCGTGGCCGCGGCCACGAGGTCCTGCGTCGTGTCCCGTTCCTGGGCTCGACCGCGCCGTTCCCGGTCAGCCCCTGGCTGCTGGCGCATGCGCTGCAGGTGCCGGTGGTACTGTGCTTCGGCCTCTATCTGGGCGGCAACCGCTATCGACTGGTGTTCGAGCCGTTCGCCGACCAGGTCGAGATTCCACGACAAAACCGCGGGCCCGCGCTGGATACCTTGATGACCCGGTATGCACAGCGGGTGGAACACTACATCCATGTCGCTCCCTACAACTGGTTCAACTTCTATGATTTCTGGCAAGACGCTCGTGATGATGTCGAGCCTGCTGCTGTGGTCGGCGAACATATCGGCGTCTGAAGCGGCGGCGCCGGCGCCGGCCTCTTCGGCCACGCTGGCCCTGATCAGCGCGCTGGGACAGCCGGCGCCCGCACACACCGCCTTCGCCGAAGCGCGCTTCATGCAGGTGCTGGACCGGCCGTTGGTGATTTCCGGCGAGCTGGCGTGGCTGGGTGGCGACAAGCTGCAGCGGCGCGTGGAGCAGCCCAAGGTCGAAACCTTCACCATCGCCGACGGCGAGGTGACGCAGGAACGCGCCGGCAGCAAGCCGCGCCATTTTTCGCTGAGCCGCGCACCGCAACTGCAGGTGTTGCTGGACAGCTTCGTGGCCCTGCTCAGCGGTGACCCGACGCATCTGCAACAGGTGTTCGAGATCAGCCATAGCGGTGACCCCGCCGCGCACTGGACGCTGAACCTGGTGCCGCGCGACACCAGGATCGCCCGCACCATCGCCGCCATTACCATCAACGGTTACGCGACCGGGTCGCGCTGCATGCAGATGCACGAGGCCGACGGCGACCTGGCGGTGGACCTGCTGGGCCCGCTGGCGGCGAAGATGCCGGCGCAGCCCACCCGCGAATCGCTGCTGGCGCTGTGCGGGGAGGCGCCTTGAGCCTGCGCGGGGG
>DATJCF010000292.1:0-5604 GCA_035514935.1 Rhodanobacter sp.
TGCAACGCATCCACTCACGCCCGGGCTACCAGCGCGCGTTGCAGCGTGGCGGCGAGTACCTGCTGGGCTGAACGGTATCCGTGCCCGACCGCGCGGGTATACGCCTCACTCACGAACGCGCTGGCAGCCTGTGACGTCAGCAGAGTCCAGGAGAACGCCATGCACAGACGTGATATCGAACGGCAGATTCGTGATGCCAGCGAGCAGGCCGGCCAACACGTTCGCCAGTCCGCGAACGGCGCGGTAGACAACGCGCAGAACCTCATCGACCGCGGCCGTCGCCGCATCCAGGAGCGCTTTGGTGCGGGCAATGGCCGCTATCGCCGGCAGCTGGCCCGCGCCGCGGAAGACCTGGCCGACGAAACCAACTACCACTACCGCCGCATGCGCCGCCAGGTGAATCGCCACCCGGTGGCCACGGTGGCGATCGTAGCCGGCACCATCGGCGCCTTCCTGCTGCTGCGCCGCGCCTTCAGCAGCGACGGCGATTGAGCTTGAGGGTACGCGGCGGCACTATCGGAAGATAAAAAAACCGCCCGGGAAGGGCGGTTTTTTTTATTGCTGCAGGATCGATCAAACGCTCAGCGGATTCGGCTTTTCCGGATCCAGGTTGTACTGCTTGATGGCGCGGCTGACGTCCTTGGCGCTGACCTTGCCTTCCTTCGCCAGTGCGGCCAGTGCGGCATGGGCGATCCAGCGGCGATCGACCTCGAAGAACTCGCGCAGGTGCTCACGCGTGTCGGAGCGGCCGAAACCTTCGGTACCCAGCACGGTGTAGTGCATGCCGTCGGGGATGAACGCACGGATCTGGTCGGCGAATTCGCGCACGTAGTCGGTAGCGGCAATCGCCGGGCCGGCACGCCCATCCAGCAAACCGGTGACATACGGCACGCGCTGCTCGGCTTCCGGATGCAGGCGGTTCCAGCGCTCGGCATCGAAACCGTCACGACGCAGCTCGACGAAACTGGGGCAGGACCAGATGTCGGCCTTCACGCCGAAATCCTTCTCCAGCAGCTCGGCCGCCGCGATCACCTCGCGCAGGATCGTGCCCGAACCCAGCAGTTGCACGCGCAGCTCGCCCTTCTTGCCCTTGCCGCCGTCCTTGAGCAGGTACATCCCCTTGATGACGCCTTCCTCGCAGCCCTTGGGCATGTCCGGGTGCGCGTAGTTCTCGTTCATCACGGTGATGTAGTAGTAGTGATCCTGCTGCTCCTGCAGCATGCTGCGCACGCCGTCCTGCAGGATCACCGCCACCTCGTACGAGAACGTGGGGTCGTAGGCTTTCACGTTGGGAATGGCGCCCGCCAGCAGGTGCGAATGGCCGTCCTCATGCTGCAGGCCTTCGCCGTTCAGCGTGGTGCGACCGGCGGTACCGCCGACCAGGAAGCCGCGCGAACGCATGTCGCCCGCAGCCCAGCACAGGTCGCCAATGCGCTGGAAACCGAACATCGAGTAATAGATGAAGAACGGCAGCATCGGCTGGTTGCTGATGCTGTAGCTGGTGGCCGCCGCCATCCACGACGCCATGCCGCCGGCCTCGCTGATGCCCTGTTGCAGCACCTGGCCCTTCTGGTCTTCGCGGTAGTACAGCAGCTGGTCGGAATCCTGCGGGCGGTACTTCTGGCCGAACGGCGCGTAGATGCCGATCTGCCGGAACATGCCCTCCATGCCGAACGTGCGCGCCTCGTCGGCCACGATCGGCACCACGCGCGGACCGAGCGTCTTGTCGCGCAACAGCAGGTTCATGCCGCGCACCAGCGCCATGGTGGTGCTGATCTCGCGCTCGCCGGTGCCCTTGGTGATCTGCTCGAATGCGGCCAGGTCCGGCGCCTTGAGCTGCACGTCGGTGGTGCGGCGACGCTGCGGCAGTGCGCCGCCGAGTGCCTTGCGGCGCTCCAGCATGTACTGCACTTCGGGGGAGTCCTTGCCCGGGTGGTAGTACGGCACTTCCTCCAGCTTGTCGTCGGACACGGGAATGTTGAAACGGTCGCGGAAATGGCGCACCGATTCCAGATCCAGCTTCTTCTGCTGATGGGTCGGGTTCTGCGATTCGCCGGCCGAACCCATGCCGTAGCCCTTGACCGTCTTGGCCAGGATCACCGTGGGCATGCCCTTGGTGTTGGACGCCGCGTGATACGCCGCGTAGACCTTGTGCGGATCGTGACCGCCACGGTTCAGGCGCCAGATGTCGTCGTCGCTGAGGTTGGCCACCATCTCGCGCGTCTCCGGATACTTGCCGAAGAAGTTTTCGCGCGTGTAGGCGCCACCGAAGGCCTTGCAGGCCTGGTACTCGCCGTCGACGGTTTCCATCATCAGCTTGCGCAGCACGCCCTTGCTGTCGCGTGCCAGAAGCGGATCCCAGTAGCTGCCCCACACCAGCTTGATCGCGTTCCAGCCTGAACCGCGGAAGCTGCCTTCCAGCTCCTGGATGATCTTGCCGTTGCCGCGCACGGGGCCATCCAGCCGCTGCAGGTTGCAGTTGATCACGAAGATCAGGTTGTCCAGGCCCTCGCGGCCGGCCAGCGAGATCGCACCCAGGGACTCCGGCTCGTCGCACTCGCCGTCGCCCATGAAGCACCAGATCTTGCGGTCGCTCTTGGGGACCAGGCCACGATGTTCGAGGTACTTGAAGAACTGCGCCTGGTAGATCGCCTGGATCGGACCCAGGCCCATCGACACCGTCGGCACCTGCCAGTAATCGGGCATCAGCCACGGATGCGGATAGGACGACAGCGAGCGGCCCTTGCCGACCACTTCCATGCGGAACAGGTCGAGCTGATCCTCGGCCAGGCGGCCTTCGAGGAACGAGCGCGCGTAGATACCCGGGCTGGAATGGCCCTGATGGAAAATCAGGTCGCCCGGATGATCGGCGCTGGGTGCGCGCCAGAAATGGTTGAAGCCCACGTCGTACAGCGTGGCGCTGGAGGCGAAGCTGGCGATATGGCCGCCCAGTTCGCCCGGCTTGCGGTTGGCGCGCACCACCATCGCCATCGCGTTCCAGCGGATCAGCGAGCGGATGCGCCATTCCATCGCCGCGTCGCCGGGGCTCTTGGCCTCCTGGCTGGGCGGGATCGTGTTGACGTATTCGGTGGTCGGATTGAACGGCAGGTAGCCACCCGAACGGCGGGTGGTGTCGACCATTTTTTCCAGCAGGAAATGCGCGCGCTCGGTGCCGTCGTGATGGATCACCGCATCAAGCGAATCGATCCATTCGCCGGTTTCGGTAGGGTCGATGTCCTGATTGAGGATATCGTCGAGCTGATCCATGAAGATTCTCCGCGGCGCCGTGCGGTGCCTGACTTGATGTGGGAACCCGCGGCCGGGGATGCAGCGAGCCCATCAAGTTTAGCCGCCGGCCCACCCGTGCGCCACCGCACGGTGGCAGCCGGGTTTCGCCGTGGCGCGGTCGCGACCGGTGTCAGGGCGCCGCTTGCACCCGGGTGCCGATGCGGATCTGCGCCTCGACCGTGGCCACCGCGGTCATGTTGACGATCCGCCGCACGGTCGATTGCGGCATCAGGATGTGCGCCGGCTTGGCCACGCCCATCAGGATCGGCCCGATCACCACGCCGTCGGTGAGCATGCGGCTCATGTTGTAGGCGATGTTGGCCGCGTCCAGGTTGGGAAACACGAACACATTGGCCTTGCCTTCCAGTCGCGAGTGCGGAAACAGCTTCTCGCGCAGCGCGGGGGTGAGCGCGGTGTCGGCCTGCATTTCGCCCTCCACTTCCAGCCGCGGTGACTTGGCACGGATCAGCTCCAGTGCCTTGCGCATCTTGTGCGCGCCGCAGCAGTCGCGGCTGCCGAAGTTGCCGGCCGACAACAGCGCGATCTTCGGCGTGATGCCGAACAGCTTCAGCCGGATCGACGCCTGCAGCGTGGCTTCGGCGATCTGCTCGGGCGTGGGATCGTCCATCACGTGGGTGTCGAGATAGAAGAACGTGCCCTTCTCGGTGGCCACCGCCGCCATCGCCGACGCCGAGCTGACGCCCTCGTCCATGCCGATGATGTCGCGGATGTATTTCAGCTTGCTGGGAAACTGGCCAACCATGCCGCACAGCAGCGCGTCGGCCTCGCCCCGCTCCACCATCAGCGCCGCGATCGCGGTGGGACGGGAGCGCACCACCGCCTTGGCCATCGACGGCGTCACCCCGCGGCGCTCCATCAACTGGTGGTAGTGCTGCCAGTAGGCGTCGAAACGCGGGTCGGAGTTGATGTTGCAGATCTCCACATCCACGCCCGGCTTCAGCCGCAAGCCGGCGCGCTTGATGCGCTTCTCGATCACCTCGGGGCGGCCGATCAGGATCGGCACCGCCAGGCCCTGGTCCACCACGGTCTGCACCGCGCGCAGCACGGTTTCCTCCTCACCCTCGGCGTAAACCACCCGCGCCGGTGCGGCCTTGGCGCGTTCGAACACCGGCTTCATCAACAAGCCGGTGCGGAACACGAAACTGGTGAGCTTGTCGTTGTAGGCGACGAAATCCTCCATCGGCCGCGTCGCCACGCCCGACTCCATCGCCGCCTTCGCCACCGCCGGCGGCAACTGGATCAGCAGCCGCGGGTCGAACGGCTGCGGGATCAGGTAATTCGGGCCGAAACTGGGCGGCTTGCCGCCGTAGGCACGCGCGCTGACGTCGGACGACTCACGCCGCGCCAGCGCCGCGATGGCCTTGACGCAGGCAATCTTCATCGCTTCGTTGATCACCGTGGCACCCACGTCCAGCGCGCCGCGGAACAGGTACGGAAAGCACAGCGCGTTGTTGACCTGGTTCGGATAGTCCGAGCGGCCGGTGGCCATGATGCAGTCCGGCCGCACCGCCTTGGCGTCTTCCGGGGTGATCTCCGGGTTCGGGTTCGCCAGCGCGAAGATGATCGGCCGCTCGGCCATGGTGGCAACCATTGCCTGTTTCAGGATGCCGCCGGCGGACAGGCCCAGGAAAATGTCGGCGCCATCGACGATCTCCTCCAGCGTGCGCATCGACGTGTCGCGCGCATAACGCTGCTTGTCGGGGTCCAGGTCGGTGCGCTCGCTGTGCAGCACGCCGTGCACGTCGCAGGCCAGGATGTTTTCCCGCTGCACGCCCAGCGCCACCAGCATGTCCAGACAGGAGATGCCCGCCGCGCCTACGCCGGTGGTGGCGATGCGCACGTCCTCGATGCGCTTGCCCACCACCACCAGCGCGTTCAGCACCGCGGCGCCCACGATGATCGAGGTGCCGTGCTGGTCGTCGTGGAATACCGGGATCTTCATCCGCTCGCGCAGCTTGCGCTCCACGATGAAACACTCCGGCGCCTTGATGTCTTCCAGGTTGATGCCGCCAAAGGTCGGCTCCAGGCTGGCGATGATGTCGACCAGCTTGTCCGGGTCGTTCTCGTCGATCTCGATGTCGAACACGTCGATGCCGGCGAACTTCTGGAACAGCACGCCCTTGCCTTCCATCACCGGCTTGGCGGCCAGCGGCCCGATGTTGCCCAGCCCCAATACCGCCGTGCCGTTGGTGATCACCGCCACCAGGTTGGAGCGGGCGGTGTATTCGGCGGCCGAGGTGGGGTCTTCCACGATCGCATCGCAGGCGGCGGCGACGCCGGGCGAATAGGCCAGCG
>DATJCF010000293.1:0-4548 GCA_035514935.1 Rhodanobacter sp.
CAATTTCGTGATGGGCTTCTTCGGCCACTCGATGGATTTCATCAGCGGCAGCAGCACCCTGGGCATCGGCTTCAGCATCGTGGTGGTGATCATCGCCGCACTGAACCTGGTGCTTGATTTCGACCTGATCGAAACCGGTGCCCGGTCGGGCGCGCCGAAGTACATGGAGTGGTACGGCGCGTTTGCGCTGGTGGTGACGCTGGTCTGGCTGTATCTGGAATTGCTGCGCCTGCTGTCGAAACTGCAATCGCGCAATTGATGTCGTAACGGCAGGAAAACATGCATGTAACTCTCTCTTCGCGTCGGTGATCGCGGGCTGAACCGGAGCCCCTCGTCCCCACGCGAGGTTCACGGCGCGGCTGTTGCCATGTGCCGCACGGACGCCGGGAACATTGGCGACCGGCTGTCATATCGACAGATCCCCCCACCGCAGGAGAGAGCCATGCGTAACCAGTCCATGATTCGTCGCACCGTGTTGGCCGCCGGCCTGACCGCCGCATTTGCGCTGATTCCGCTCAGCCAGGTCGCGGCGCAGGATGCCGGCGCCAACGACCCAATGCAGCGCAGCAACCAGACCGTGCCGGACAAGGCCGCCGATGCCTGGATCACCACCAAGGTCAAATCCGAGTTCGGCACCAGCAAGACCGTGAAGGCGACCGACATATCGGTCACCACCGTCGATGGCATGGTCTCCCTCAGCGGCACCGTCGGTTCGGCACAGGAAAAGCTGGACGCAGTTCGCGTGGCCAAGTCCGTCAAGGGCGTCAAGAGCGTGGATGCCAGTGGCGTGACGGTGAATGCGTCGGCTGGCCACTAAAACAACAGCTGTCGCCATTGTGGTGCCGCGGTGATGCGGCAAAAAAAGGGAGCCTCGCGGCTCCCTTTTTTTCGGCGAACGGCCTGCGGATTTCAGCGATTCAGCAGATTGCTGCCGGAGCCGAGGTTGTTCGGGTCGCGGTCCTCCTCCAGCGCCACGCCGTCGAGTCCCTGCGCGAGGGTGTGTGCATCGCCACCTTGCGCCAGCTTGATGCGCAAGCGCACCTCGTTGGCACTGTCGGCATAGCGCAATGCGTCCTCGTAGGAAATCTCGCCGGCCTGGTAGAGCTCGATCAGGCTCTGGTCGAAGGTCTTCATGCCGAGCAAGGTGGACTCCTTCATCACCTCCTTCAGCTTGTGGATATCGCCCTGGCGGATGTAGTCCTGCACCAGCGGCGTGCCCAGCAGTATCTCCACCGCCACCCGCCGCGATTTGCCGTCGGGCGTGGGAATCAGCATCTGCGCCACGATGCCTTTGAGGTTGAGCGAAAGATCCATCAGCAACTGCTGGCGGCGGTCTTCCGTGAAAAAGTGCAGGATGCGATCCATCGCCTGGTTGGCGTTGTTCGCGTGCAGGGTGCACAACACCAGATGGCCGGTTTCGGCAAACGCGATCGCGTGGTCCATGCCCTCGCGCGTACGGATTTCGCCGATCATGATCACGTCCGGCGCCTGGCGCAGCGTGTTCTTCAGCGCGTTGTCCCAGCTGTCGGTATCGATGCCCACTTCGCGCTGGGTGATGATGCAGCCCTCGTGCTTGTGCACGTATTCGATAGGGTCCTCGATGGTGATGATGTGGCCGGTCGAGTTGGCGTTGCGGTAGCCGATCATCGAGGCCAGCGAGGTCGATTTACCCGAGCCGGTGGCGCCCACGAAAACGATGATGCCGCGCTTGGTCATCGCCAGCTGCTTGATCACCGGCGGCAGGTTCAATTCCTCCGGCGTGGGGATCTTCGACTCGATCCGGCGCAGCACCATGCCCACGCAATTGCGCTGGTAGAAACACGAAACGCGGAAGCGGCCCACGCCCTGCGCGGAAATCGCGAACTGGCATTCGTGAGTTTTCTCGAACTCCTCGCGCTGCCCCGGCGTCATCACGTTCAACACCATGTCGCGCGCCTGCTGCACCGACAGCGGGCTCTGCGTGATCGGCACGATGCGCCCCTGCACCTTCATCGACGGCGCCACACCGGCGGTGATGAAAAGGTCCGATGCCTTCTTGTGCACCATCAGTTTCAGGAACGAGGTGAAATCGAAATCGCTCATGGCGTGTACCCCCGGGATTCGGGATTCGGGATTCGGGATTCGTCAAAGCCGTCGACCCGCGAATTGAGCGCGCAGCCGATGGTTTGCTTGTTTATGCGGGCGCAGGGAAGGCGGACCGTAGCGCGATGGCGGCTCTCGCCAATCCCGAATTCCGAATCCCAAATCCCGACGCTCACTTGAAACTGTCCTTGTTCTTCGCATACGACGACGCCTGCTGGCGTGACACCACGCCGCGCTTGACCAGGTCGAGCAGGCACTGGTCGAGGGTCTGCATGCCGAATTGCTGGCCGGTCTGGATCGACGAATACATCTGCGCCACCTTGTCCTCGCGGATCAGGTTGCGGATGGCGGGAATGCCCACCATGATCTCGTGCGCCGCGATGCGGCCGCCGCCCACCTTCTTCAGCAGCGACTGCGAGATCACCGCGCGCAGGCTTTCGGACAGCATCGAACGCACCATGGGTTTTTCACCGGCGGGGAACACGTCGATGATGCGGTCGATGGTCTTGGCCGCGGAACTGGTATGCACAGTGGCGAACACCAGATGCCCGGTTTCCGCCGCGGTCAGCGCCAGCCGGATGGTTTCCAGATCGCGCAACTCGCCAACCAGGATGTAGTCGGGATCCTCACGCAGCGCCGAGCGCAGTGCCTCGTTGAAACCGTGCGTGTCGCGATGCACCTCGCGCTGGTTGACCAGGCACTTCTGCGAGGTGTGTACGAACTCGATCGGGTCCTCGACCGTCAGCATGTGGCCGTATTCGGTCTTGTTGATGTGGTCGACCATCGCCGCCAGCGTGGTGGACTTGCCCGAGCCGGTCGGCCCGGTCACCAGGATCAGGCCCTGCGGCTGCTCGATCAGCTCCTTGAAGATGCGCGGACAACCCAGGTCTTCCAGCGTCAGCACTTCGGACGGAATGGTGCGGAACACCGCGCCGGCGCCACGGTTCTGGGTGAACGCATTGACGCGGAAACGCGCCAGGCCGGGAATCTCGAACGAGAAGTCGGTCTCGTAGAACTCCTCGTAATCGCGCCGCTGCTTGTCCGACATGATGTCGTAGATCAGCGAGTGCACTTCCTTGTGTTCCAGTGCCGGGATGTTGATGCGGCGGACGTCGCCGTCGACGCGGATCATCGGCGGCAGGCCCGCGGAAAGGTGCAAATCCGAAGCCTTGTTTTTCACCGAGAACGCAAGCAGTTCGGCAATGTCCATCTATCGTCCCCCTCAAAACCGATCGTCTGGATGCATGGATTGGTGCCGCATGAAACAGGGTGCGAAGGCCACCGGGGCGACCCTCGCCAGCGCAGACGCCGGCGCGATCCGAAAAACCCGGTATCCCCTCCCCTTGCGACCGCTTCGATACTACTCGCGCAAGCCGCTGCGCGGCCACTGTTTCCCGGGCGGACATCGCAAACTTTCGACGCAGTTTGCATGTCGTCCCCAGGTGCCGGTCGACGGCAGCGGCAGGCCGGCAATTTTCCCCGCCGTGGCCGGCTCGGTTAGGCTAGGCAGCCCGGCGCGCAAAACCGGGCAGCTGCCACTTCAGGCGTTTCGGATAGATGTACCGACCTTCCCTTCGGCGCGACGCACCACCGGGGTCGGCCATCGGCAACAAAGCAAAGCAGGCGTTGCCCGGTTGCCTGTCACAGGCGTCGCGGCTACGCCCACCAGCGAGGATGTTCATGACACAGATTGCTTTCATCGGCGGCGGCAACATGGCGCGCAGCCTGATCGGCGGATTGTTGAAGCATGGCGTGGCGCCGGGCGACATCAACGTCGCCGAACCCATGGCGACCGCCCGCGAGGCGCTGGCGCGCGACCTGGGCGTGACCTGCCACGGTGACAACCAGGCCGCCGTAGCCAGCGCCGAGGTGGTCGTGCTGGCGGTGAAACCCCAGGTCATGCCGGCCATCCAGGGCGAGCTGCGCGACATCCTGCGAGACAAATCACCCCTGCTCATCTCGATCGCTGCCGGTGTACGCATCGACCAGCTCGAACGCTGGTTTGGCGCCTTGCCGATCGTGCGCTGCATGCCCAACACGCCGGCCCTGATCGGCGCCGGCGCCACCGGTCTGTGCGCCAATGCAGCGGTCAGCGCAGCGCAAAAGGCCAAGGCGCAGGAGGTTCTGGGTACCGCCGGCGTCACCCGCTGGATCGACGACGAGGCCCTGATGGATACGGTCACGTCATTGTCCGGCTCGGGCCCCGCGTATTTCTTTGCCCTGGTCGAGGCGATGGAAGCCGCGGCCGTGGCGCAGGGCCTGCCGCGCGACACAGCCCGCGCGCTGGCCGCGCAGACCTGCCTGGGCGCCGGCCGCATGCTGACAGAAGGCGGCGAAGACGCGGCCACCTTGCGCCAGCGCGTCACCTCGCCCAACGGCACCACGCAGGCCGCGCTGGAAAGCTTTGCCGCCGACGGCCTGCCTGCCATCGTGGCCCATGCCATGGGCGCGGCCAGGAAGCGCGGC
>DATJCF010000294.1:0-2644 GCA_035514935.1 Rhodanobacter sp.
CCAGCGCGCCGCGTCGATCGCGAAATAGGTGAGGATGGCGTCGGCGCCAGCGCGCTTGAACGCGGTGAGCGATTCCAGCACCACGGCCTTCTCGTCCAGCCAGCCGTTCTGCGAGGCCGCCTTCAACATCGCGTATTCGCCGCTGACCTGATAGACGAACGTTGGCACGCCAAAGGCGTCCTTCACCCGGCGCAGCACGTCCAGGTACGGCATGCCGGGCTTCACCATCACCGCGTCGGCACCCTCGCTGATGTCCAGCTCCACCTCGCGCAGGGCCTCGTCGCTGTTGCCCACATCCATCTGGTAGGTGTGCTTGTTGCCCTTGCCCAGATTCGCCGACGAACCCACGGCGTCGCGGAACGGGCCATAAAACGCGGAGGCGTATTTCGCCGAGTAGGCCAGGATGCGGGTGTGGATGTGGCCGGCTTCCTCCAGTGCGTCGCGGATGGTGCCGATGCGGCCATCCATCATGTCCGAGGGCGCCACGAAATCCATGCCCGCTTCGGCCTGCGCCAGCGCCATTTTCACCAGTGCCTCGACGGTGGGCTCGTTCATCACGTAGCCGTCCGCGTCGATCAGGCCGTCCTGGCCGTGCGTGGTGTAGGGATCGAGCGCCACATCGCCAATCAGGCCCAGATCGGGATACGCGGCTTTCAGCGCGCGGGTGGCGCGCTGCATCAGGCCGTCGGGATTCCACGCCTCGGCGGCGTCCTCGCTTTTCACCGCGGCGCCCGGCGACGGGAACAGCGCCAGCGCGGGGATGCCCAGTTGCACGCATTCGCCAGCCAGCTTCAGCAATTCGTCGATCGACAACCGCTCCACGCCCGGCATCGAGGGCACGGCTTCGCGCTGGCCTTCACCGTTGATCACGAACGCCACCATGATCAGGTCGCTGGGCAGCAAGGTGTGCTCGCGCATCAAGGCGCGGGAGAAGGGGTCACGGCGCATGCGGCGCATGCGGGCGGCGGGGAAATTCATGGGCAGGGCTCGCTGAATCGATGACCGCCATTTTAGCGCCTGGGCACGAAACGGCGCCCCGGAAACGGCGACTGGAAGGCCTTCAAGGCCCATTCCACCACGTATGGTTGGGTAAAACACTGGACGAACAGCCGCCGCAACGTGCACGCTAGGGGTTTTCCCGTCGCCAGGAAGATCATGAGTCAGCCCAGCCGTACCCCGACCTTGCTCGCCGATCTCGGTGGTACCAATGTGCGTTTCGCACTCGCGGACACCGATCTGACCGCGCCGCTGCTGACCGACAGCATCCGCCGCTACCGGGTAAAGGATTTCGACACCCTGGCCGAGGCGATCCGGCAGTATTTCGCCGACACCGGCTTCAGCGCGAAACACGCGATCATCGCCGCCGCCGGGCGCATCGCCGACGGCGAGACGGTGCAGATCACCAACAACCCCTGGGCGGTTTCGGCGCAGCTGCTGCGCGACAAGCTGGACATGAATTCCGTGCGGCTGGTGAACGACTTCGCCGCCCAGAGCATGGCCGTGACCCTGCTGACTCCGAAGGACCTGGTGACCGTGGGCGCGCCGCCGCTGCCCCGGCTGGGCAGTCATGCATCGCAGACCTTCGTGGTGATGGGGCCGGGTACCGGCCTGGGCGTGGGCGGGTTGCTGCTGCGCGACGGCGGTTGCAGCGTGCTGGAAAGCGAGGGCGGCCACGCCGGCTTTGCCGCGCACACCGCCGAGGACGTGGAGATCCTGCACCGACTCAACCAGCGCTTCGGTCGCGTCTCCAATGAACGCATGATCTGCGGCAACGGCCTGGTCAACCTCTACCTGGCACTGGCCGACATCGCCGGCCAGCCTGTCGAGGAACTGACGCCGGAAAACATCACCGCCCGCGCCGTCTCCGGCGAGGATCCGCTGTGCGTGCGCACGGTGGAGACGCTGGCCGGCATTTTCGGCAGCGTGGCCGGCGACCTGGTGCTGACCATGGGTGGCTGGGACGGCGTCTATCTCACCGGCGGCGTGCTGCCGAGCCTGCTGCCGTGGCTGCAGCACGGCGGCTTCCGCGAGCGTTTCGAGGCCAAGGGCCGCTTCCGCGACACCATGGAACAGGTGCCCACGGTGGCGATCACCCATTCGGAACCGGGCCTGCTCGGCGCCGCCGCGCTGGCGATGCAGGAAACCGGGCATGCCTTGTGGGCCTCTCCCGGTCAAAATTGACAGCGCTATCAGGACCTCGCCGGATGCGCTGAAAGCACGCCGACGGCAAGCGCAGGGCCGGTATCGACCCGCGACCACCGCCCCGTCTGAACGGCCAATCGCGTTCGCACGCCCGTTGTTGTCGCTGCGCTCATCGCCTGACCGTCATACTGGCGACGACTACTGACTGGAGAACCCCGATGCCACGCAGCGACACTGCTTTCCTGTTCGATCTCGACGGTACGCTGGTCGACAGCGTCTACCAGCACGTGCTGGCCTGGAAGGAAGCGCTGGAGCGCGAAGGCGTGGAGCTGGCGGTGTGGCGCATCCACCGCAAGATCGGCATGAGCGGCGGCCTGTTCGCCAATATCCTGCTGCGCGAAACCGGGCTGGAAATCACCGAAGAGCGCCTCGCGCGACTGCGGAAGTGGCACGCCGAGGCGTACAACCGCCAACACGCGGCAAGCGCCATACGCCCGCTGCC
>DATJCF010000295.1:0-1586 GCA_035514935.1 Rhodanobacter sp.
TCGCGCACCGCCTGCGCCATGGTGTTGGCGGTGAGCAGGATCAGGGTGAAGAACACCGCGCCCATGATCGAGCCCACGATCAGGCCGATATCGCCCAGCTGCTTGGCGAACGAGGCACTGAAGGCCTGCTCGGTCTGGGTCTTGGTTTCATGGTCGGAGTTGGCCGACAGCGCGTCGATCGCATGCGCCACCCGGTCGCCCAGCGCCGGGTCGGTGAGCCGGTCGACGTACCAGCCGACCGTGCCGTTGCCGAACGCATTGGCCTCGTCGAAATATTTCCAGTGCAGCATGAACAGCCGGTCCATTCCGTTGGCCGCGTCCTTGTCCACCGTGTAGATGCCCTCGATGTCGAAGGTCCAGGTCTTGGAGCCGTTCTTCAGCGGGAAGATGGTCGACTGCAGCGGGATTTTGTCGCCCACCTTCCAGCCGTACTTCTGCGCCAGCTTGTCGCCGATCACCGCACCGGTGCGGTTGCCGTCGAAGGCCTTGCGCTGCTCGGCCGACAGGTGGATCTCCGGGTACAGGTCGAGGTAGTTCGGGCTTACCGCGTAGCTGAACACGAAGTTCTTCGGGTCCTGGTAGATGCCGCCGAACCAGTTCGCGTGGCCCACGTCGCGCACGCCGGGAATCGTGGCGATGCGCGTCCCCAGCGATTCGGGCAGGGGCTGGATGATCGAGTAGCGCGACGAGGTGACCAGCCGGTCCACGCCGGCAATGCTCTGGTTGCCGGAGTCGAACGCGGTGCGCACCGCGTCGAGCATGCCGAACAGCAGGAACGCGGCGATGATCGACACCAGGGTCAGCACGGTGCGGGTCTTGCGCCGGAACAGCGCCGCCCAGATCAGGTGCAGGTATTTCATGACCACCTCCTCACGCCGTGGCCGATTCGACGAGCGCGCCCTTGTCCAGGTGCAGCGTATGGCTGGCGTACTCCGCCGCCTTGGGATCGTGGGTGACCATCACGATGGTCTTGCCGTGATCGCGATTGAGCTGCTGCAGCAGGCCCAGCACATCCTCGGCGGACTGGCGATCCAGGTCGCCGGTGGGTTCGTCGCAGACCAGCAGCGCGGGGTCGGAGACGATCGCGCGGGCAATCGCCACGCGCTGCTGCTGGCCGCCTGAAAGCTCGCTGGGCTTGTGGCTGGCGCGATCGGCCAGGCCCACCAGTTGCAGCGCGATGGACGCGTTCTTTTTGCGTTGCGCCGCCGACAGCTTCGTCAGCAGCAGCGGCAATTCCACATTGCGCTGCGCCGACAGCATCGGCATCAGGTTGTAGAACTGGAAGATGAAACCGACATTCGACGCGCGCCATTTCGCCAGCGCGCCGCCACCGAGCTGGTCGATGCGCTGGCCGCCCACGCTGATGCTGCCGGCGCTGGGCGCGTCGAGGCCGCCAATCAGGTTGAGCAAGGTGGTCTTGCCCGAGCCGGACGGGCCCATCAGCGCCAGGAAATCGCCTTCGGCGATGGTCAGGTCGACGTGGTGAAGCACTTCGACTTTCTGCTTGCCGCGGGTGTAGCTCTTGGCGAGGTTCTGGATTTCGATCAGCGTGGCCATGGCGTTCTCCAGTAGATGTCAGATGTGTG
>DATJCF010000296.1:0-3117 GCA_035514935.1 Rhodanobacter sp.
CTGGCTGGCGGGCGTGGAGGTGCTGGTAGCGGGTGCGGGCGCGTTACTGCCGGGCGGGAGGGTGACGGGCACGTCGTCCATCTGCAGGCTGCCGCCCAGGGGCCTGGCCAGGCCGCCCTGGAACTTTGCCCAGATCAGCACACGGCGCACGCGACCGAACTGGTCGGCGGTGAGCTGGCCGCTGGCACCGGGCAGGTAGCTGCCGGGGTGGTCGCGCAGCCAGTCGAGGTAGGGCACCAGGTTCCACGCATCCATGCCGAACGCGAACAGCCGCGCGGCGCCGCCGCGGGCGGCGGGCAGCAGATTGGCTACGTCGTCGTGGCGCGGCAGGCCGGATTGGGCATCGAACAGCCACGGCGCGTCGCAGAACTCCACGCCGTCCAGATCGCCATTGGCGCTGGTGTCGTCCACGCCGGCGTAGACGTGCGAGGTGGCGAAGATCGGCAGGGTGACGTTGGCGATCTTCAATTGCGGCACCAGCAGGCGTGCCTGGGCGGGCCGCATGCTGATGAAGATGCCGGTGTCGCCGACGGGTGCCGGCACGGTGGTGATGGTGGTGTCGTCAGTGGTAGTCGGGTTTGCGAGAGGAGTGGCTGGCGTACCGGCGCCCGGAATCTTGAGGCCGGTGATGGCATCGGCATAGGTCACCGAGCCGCTGGGCAGGGTGGTGCGGCCGGACACGTCGCCGCCGTGGGATTCCAGCTCGGCCTTGAACGCGCTGGCCGCGCGCTGGGCAAAGTCGTCGTCGGAGGTCAGCACATAGGCATGGTGGATTCCGCGTTCGACCATGTGGTCGGCGGCTTGCGCCCCTTCGGTTTCCGGCAGCAAACCGAATTCGCTGACGTCGCCAGCGGGCAGTTGCTTGTCGTCGGGGTGGTTCAGCGCCAGCAGTGGTACCGGTAGCGGTGATTGCGCGAATACGGCCGCCACTTCGGTGCGTGTCAGCGGGCCCACGACCAGCTGTGCGCCATCGCTGACGGCCTGTTGATAGGCTTTCACGGCGCCGTCAGGGCTGCCCAGGCTGTCATAGACCCGCACGCTGGGTCGTGGCGCATGGTTGCGCGCGGCGTCGAGGTAGGCCGCGAAGAAGCCCTGGCGGATCGCGCTGCTGGCTGCCGCGTAATTGCCGTTGGCGGGCAGCAGCAGGGCCAGGTGCGCGGGGACCTTGTAGCCTTCGCGAACGTTGGCGTCGGCCCCCGGCAACAGGGTGCCGACCGGTTGTTGCAGGGTTGGCTGCGGACGGGCCACGGCCACGCCGAGCTGGCTCAGCGCTTCATTGACCCACGGCAGCATGCGGCCACCCGGCTGCATGGCGGATGCGCGCTGCTGCAGCGGCCCCACGCCGAGTTGGGTGAGCAGGTCGAGGATCTGCTGGCGGTTCTGGCTCTGGTCGAGGCCGGTCAGCCGCGTATCCATCCCCACCCGCGTACGCGCGCTGCCCCAGCGATCACCGCTGGCGGCCATGGCGCGCGCGCGCAGTTCCAGCAGCCGCGTCAGGTAGGCATCGGGCGCACCCATGCTCGGGTGCAGGGTGATTTGCAATGCGGTTGCCGCATCGTTGCGTTCCAGCGCCAGCTCGGCCTGCAACAGGTCCAGGCGAAACGGTTCGTCACCGCGCAGACGCCGCCGGTTGATGGCCGCCATGGTGGGGGCGGCGTGTGTGATGTGGCCGTCCTGGCGCCAGGCCTCGGCGGCCAGCAGGCGGTATTCATCGGCGCGTCCCGGTGATTGCGCGGCCAGCGCGAGGTAGGCCTGCGCGGCCTGGTCGAACTGCCCGCGCTGTGCCAGCGCATTGGCGCTTTGTGCGGCGGCGGTTTCCTCTGGCGTGCGCTGCACGTTGCCCGGTACGCAGGCGCTCAAGGCCAGCGCCGCCAGCAGGCAGAATCCGGCGGCGCGAATCGGGCGCATGAGGTGCATGGGAGGTCCCTTGTTCGTCATGGTCGGCAATGCGCGATCATAGCCGATCGTATTGGCGCGACCCACGGCGCAGGAGCTTCCCCGATGTCAGCAATTCAGCCCGCATGCCTGTGGGTGGTGGCCACCCCGATCGGTCATCGCGACGATATTTCCGCACGCGCGATCGAGACCTTGCGCGCGGTGGCGGTGATCGCCGCCGAGGACACCCGCCACAGCCGCCCGTTGCTGTTGCATCACAACGTGGATACGCCACTGGTGGCGTTGCACGAGCACAACGAGCGCGAGGTGGTGGATGCGATCGTGCGGCGGCTGCAGGGCGGCGAATCGGTCGCCCTGATTTCCGATGCAGGCACGCCGTTGATCAGCGACCCCGGCTTCCGGCTGGTGCGCGCGGCGCGGGCGGCCGGCATCCGCTGCATTCCGGTGCCGGGCGCCTGCGCGGCCATCGCGGCGCTGTCGGTGGCTGGCCTGCCCAGTGACCGGTTCGTGTTCGAGGGTTTCCTGCCATCGAAAGCCGCCGCACGGCGCAGTCGTCTGCAGGAGCTGGCGAGCGAGACGCGCACGCTCATCTTCTACGAGTCGTCGCATCGCGTGGCCGAGAGCCTGGCCGACATGGGCGACGTGTTCGGTGCCGAGCGCGAAGCGGTGCTGGCGCGCGAGCTGACCAAGATGTTCGAGACCGTACTGGGCGAGCCGCTGGCGGAACTGGCCGCGCACGTCGTCGCCGACCCCGACCAGCAGCGCGGCGAGCATGTGATCGTGGTGGCCGGTCGCGGCGAGGAGGCCGATGCGAAGCTGGCCGAGGGCCGGCGCATTTTCGCGATCCTGCGCGAGGAGCTGCCGCCGGCCAAGGCGGCGAAGCTGGCGGCGGCGATCAGCGGGGCGGCGCGGAAGCTGTTGTATGAGGGGTGATCACCGGCTGCTGTGGGGCCGGCTTCAGCTGCGACGCTTATGCGATTGAGGATGCGCGGCTACCTGCGCACCCTCTCCTGCCCTGCGGGCATCCTCTCCCCGAGGAAGAGGGGAATGTTGTTGGCGCTTCGCGCTACACTTCCTGATGGAGTCGGCCGGACAGTCGCGTCGCGCGCAAGCGCATCGAGGAAAGTCCGGGCTCCGCAGGGCAGAGTGCCAGGTAACTCCTGGGCAGCGTGAGCTGACGGCCAGTGCAACAGAGAGCAGACCGCCGATGGCCCGCAAGGG
>DATJCF010000297.1:0-8126 GCA_035514935.1 Rhodanobacter sp.
GTGACGTTGGAACGGGAATCCACGTCCTTGCCATCGCGCTGCAAGGTAACCGTATAGCTGCCCAGCGGCAGCGAACCGATGTCGTAACGACCCGACGGATCGACAGCGACCTGGCGGGTCACGCCAGACGTGCTCCTGACCGTCACAGTCTCGCCGTTGCCGGCGGGGACCTGACCAAAGATGCTGCCGGTGGTTGCCTGACCGAAGGCCACGCCGGTGAGACCCAGGCCAAGGGCCATGGCGAGCGCGGTGCGTGGAAGCTGGCGCGCGATGGATGTTTTCCGCGAATTCATAGTGGTGACTCCAAGGTTCTACCCGGTATCCGGGCGCATGAAACTTATTGTTGGGACCCTAAACTGCCGCCTTCGCTATTGCCGAAGTGCCGCTTCGACCTGCTGCGATTGCTGCGAAGTTCGCCCGACGTTAATTCATGGAATCATGGTGGTCAACACTTTACTAACACGTGTGTACGAAATATTAACATTTGTACTGGCAGGAACGGATCTCTTGAGTAACGAAATATTTCGTGCTAGAGCTTGGCCAGTGTGCCGCATCACGCCAAAATAATCAGGTCATTCAACAAGCTGTATCGATGGTTTCCACAGCAACGATTATGGTGAGCGCGAAGCCCCGGATCTCGTGCCTGCCGAGGTTAAAGTTCGACCCGCGTCAGCGTTCCATCGAATGGGATTGAAACCTTATGAAAACATTCTGGGCATCCTCGCTGTTCATCGCCTGCGTCATCCTGGCCGCCCCACTGCATGGGCAGGACGCGCAGAAAGGTCGTTCCGAGGCACGAATGGAAATGTCGCGGCAAATCAGCGCGGGCGGGGAACCTTTCGACGTGCAGGCCACCCGTGAAGCATTGAAGCGCGCGCACCGCAAGCCGCTGATGACGCCGATGGAATCGACCGACGCGTTCCTGTCCCTCGATCGCAACGGTGACATGTTGCTGTCCTACTCGGAGGTGCCGCCGGGGATGCCTCTTCTGCGCTCGCAGTTCATGCGGTACGACCTCAATGGCGACCATCGCCTGACCTACAGCGAATTTGCGAACTACACCGACGTCGTACCCAGCGAGCTGGCGCACAACCCCTGACATCGATCCGTCCGGTGCGCGCTTGTCATGAGTGACGAAACGGCCGGCCGCAAGGTTCGAATGGACGCCCAGACGTCTGCACGCCCCGCCGTAATGACGGGGCGTGCAGATCGCCGATCGTTACAGCCGGTGCTTCGTCAGGAACGGTGGTCGACCGCCTATCGGCGCGATTGATCCGACGCCCGACGCGCGGCTACAGCCTGGCGATGTCGGCAATCGCCGTGAATTGATCCTGCAACTGCCGCAACAAAGCGGTGCGGTTGGCACGGATGGCCGGGTCTTCCGCGTTGACCAGTACGCTGTCGAAGAAGCTGTCCACCGGGGCCTGCAACTGGGCCAGACGGCTCAGTACGGCGGTGTAATCGCCTTGGGCCAGGGCTCCGCTGGTATCGCGACGGGCGGCGTCGAGGTTGGCGGCGAGTTGGCGTTCGGCATCGGTTTCGAAGAGCGACGGATCCACGGCGGGCAGCGTGCCGGCCACCTCGGATTCGGATTTGCGCAGGATGTTGGCCACACGCTTGTTGGCGGCAGCCAGGCTGATGGCCTCAGGGCGGCGGCCAAATTCCGCCACGGCACGCAGGCGGCGATCGAAGTCGATGAGGCTGCGCGGCTGCACGGCCAGGACGGCCTCGAACTGGTTGGTGTCGAAGCCCTGCTCGGCGTAGTAGCCGCGCAGGCGGTCGAACACGAAATCGCACAGTTCAGCAGCCAGGGCGGCGCGGCGGCCGGGTTTCAGCGCCGGCAGGACGCCATCTTTGCCGGGTTTCAGCGCTGCCGACAGCGCGCTGTCGGGTATGAGTTCCAGCGCTTCCAGGAAGCTGCCGTGCAGATCGAGGTCCATGCTCGCCTCGATCAGGGTGCGCGCCAGGCCGAGCGCCGCGCGGCGCAGGGCGAAGGGGTCCTTGTTGCCACCGGGTTTCATGCCGATCGCGAAGATGCCGGCCAGCGTATCCAGCCGTTCGGCGACCGCCAGCACCTGGCCGATCGCGTCGCTGGCGATGGCGTCGCCGCCGAAACGCGGCTGGTAATAGCTGTCCAGCGCATCCGCCACCTGAGCCGGTTCGCCATGGCGATTGGCGTAGTAGCGACCCATCACACCCTGCAGCTCCGGGAATTCACCGACCATGCGGGTCAGCAGATCGCATTTGCTCAGGCTTGCCGCACGCGTGGCGAGCCCCGCGTCGGCGCCGACGCGGTTGGCGACGATGCGCGCCAGTTCCGCCACCCGCACGCTCTTGTCCCACAGACTGCCCAGCGCCTGCTGATAGGTGACGCTCTTGAGCGGCTGCTGGTTGTCCGCGAGTGGCGTTTTGAGGTCTTCGTCCCAGAAGAATTTGGCGTCGGCGAAACGCGGCCGGATCACCCGCTCGTAGCCCTTGCGGATCTCGGCCGGGTCCTTGCTCTGGATATTCGCGATGCCGATGAAATGTTCGGTGAGCGCGCCGTTGGCGTCGAATACCGGGACGAATTTCTGATTGGCGACCATGGTGGTCACCAGCGCCTCGGGCGGCACTTCGAGAAAATCGCGCTCGAACGTGCAGGCAATCGCCACCGGCCATTCGGTGAGGTTGGCCAGTTCGTCCAGCAGGGCGTCATCCATGCGCGGCACGCCGCCGGTTTCGAGCGCAGCCTGTCCGACCTGCTGGTGGATGCGGTGGCGACGCTCCACCGGGTCGGCCAGCACGTACGCGGCGCGCAGCGTGTCCAGCCAGCTGTCGGCATCAGCGATCGTCACCGGCTCGGGGTGCATGAAACGATGCCCGTGCGAGATGCGGCCGCTCGTCAGGCCCAGCACTTCGCCAGGAACGACCTCGGCCCCGTGCAGGATCACCAGCCAGTGCGCCGGGCGCACGAAGCTGTAGTCGTGATCGGCCCAGCGCATCGCCTTGGGGATGGGCAGGTGGCCCAGGGCCTCGTTGATGACTTCGGACAGCAGCGCCGAAACCGACTGTCCCGGGTTGACCGTGCGCCAGACAAACCAGGCGCCCTTGTCGGTCTCGAGTTTCTCCAGCTGATCGACGCCGACGCCGCAGGATTGGGCAAAGCCCAGCAGGGCTTTCGAGGGTTGGCCATCGCTGCCGTGTGCCGCCGCCAGTGCCGGGCCCCGGCGTTCGATCGATTGCGGCGGCTGATGGGTGGCCACGCGCGGGATATGCACGGCGAGCCGTCGCGGCGACGCATAGAGGATGGCGTGATCCAGATCGGCCCCGATGCCACGTTTGGCCAGGCCGTCACAGATGCCGCGCAGGAAGGCCGCGGCGAGATCATCCAGCGCCTTGGGCGGCAGCTCTTCGGTGCCCAGTTCGATCAACAGCGATTCATGCTCAGCCACGGGCCTGCTCCTTTGCCTGTTTCAGCCCCGGAAAACCGAGTTTCTCCCGTTGCGACACGTAGGTTTCAGCCACGGCGCGCGACAAGGTGCGCACGCGCAGGATGTAGCGCTGGCGTTCGGTGACGCTGATGGCGCGACGGGCGTCGAGCAGGTTGAAGGTGTGGCTGGCTTTCATGACTTGTTCGTAGGCGGGCAGCGGCAGGTTGGCGGCCACCAGCTTGTTCGCCTCGCCTTCGCAGACGTCGAACCAGTGCAGCAGTTCAGCCACGTTGGCGTGTTCGAAGTTGTAGGTACTCTGCTCCACTTCGTTCTGGTGGAACACGTCGCCGTAGGTCACGGTGCCGCGCGGGCCGTCGGTCCACACCAGGTCGTAGACGTTGTCCACGTTCTGCAGGTACATCGCCAGGCGTTCCAGGCCATAGGTGATCTCGCCGGCAACCGGCCGGCATTCGAGTCCGCCAGCCTGCTGGAAATAGGTGAACTGGGTCACTTCCATGCCGTTCAACCACACTTCCCAACCCAGACCCCAGGCGCCGAGCGTGGGTGATTCCCAGTTGTCCTCGACGAAACGCAGGTCGTGTACCAGCGGATCGAGACCGAGCTCCTTCAGCGAGCCGATGTAAAGCTCCAGGATGTTTTCGGGGTTGGGCTTGAGCACCACCTGGTACTGATAGTAGTGCTGCAAGCGATTGGGGTTGTCGCCATAACGGCCGTCGGTGGGTCGGCGCGAAGGCTGCACGTACGCCGCCGCCCAAGGCTCCGGACCCAGCGCGCGCAGAAAGGTTGCGGGATGAAAGGTGCCGGCGCCGACTTCGGTATCGAGTGGCTGCAGCAACACGCAACCCTGCGCCGCCCAATAGCGGTTGAGAGTCTGGATGATGTCCTGAAACGTGCGGGCGGACATGGTTCTCCGTGACCTTGCAATAAAGCGCGTTAGTATAGCGGCAGCTTGCCCCGACGCTGGTTGCGGCCAGCCGGGGCTCACGGGAATTCATTCGGATGGCCATGTCACCGCCAATCGCGTCGCTGCTCGGCCGTCGCGGCCGACTGCAACTGGACGATCTGCTGGCTTCGCTGGTGGTGGACGGCTTCCTGCTGGGTGACGATGCGAAACGGGTACGCATGGGTATCCGCGCCGGACGCGCCACGGTGGAGCTGCATCCGCTGGTGCTCGTCGCAAACGCCAAATTGCCGAACCAGCGCGATCCCGGGCGGCCGCTCAGTCTGGAAACGCTGACCGAATGGCTGGCGGCGAAAGCCGACTTGCCGTACCTGAAAATCGATCCGATGAAGATCAATGCCGGCGCGGTCACCCAGGTGGTCAGCCACGGGTATGCGCAGCGGCACCGGATCCTGCCGGTGGCCGCCGCGCCCGATTCGGTAACGTTCGCCACGTGCGAGCCGTTTGATGCGGTGTGGGCGGGCGATCTTTCACAGATGCTGCGTCGCGACGTGAAGCGCGTGGTTTCCAGCCCGCTCGATATCAACCGCTACCTGCAGGAGTTCTACGGCGTACAGCGCTCGATCCAGATGGCACAGGACGCCAAGAGCAATGGCGGTTACGACACGTCGGCATTGCTCAACTTCGAGCAGTTGGTGGAGCTGGGCAAGACGGGCGAGGTGGGCGCGGACGATCGCCATGTAGTGCATATCGTCGACTGGCTGTTGCAATACGCGTTCGAACAACGCGCATCGGACATCCATCTGGAACCACGCCGCGAAGCCGGTCAGATCCGTTTCCGCATCGACGGCATCATGCACAAGGTGTTCGAGCTGCCGCCACCGGTGATGACCGCGGTCACCGCGCGCATCAAGATCCTGGCCCGCATGGACGTGGCCGAGAAACGTCGCCCGCAGGACGGCCGCATCAAGACACGCTCGTCGGCCGGGCGCGAGGTGGAATTGCGCATCTCGAACATGCCCACCGCGTTCGGCGAAAAAGTGGTGATGCGCATCTTCGACCCCGACCTGGTGGTGAAGGATTTCGCGCAGCTCGGCTTTTCCGCCTCGGAGGGCGCCCAGTGGCGCAGCATGGTGGAGCGTCCGCACGGCATCGTGCTGGTCACCGGCCCCACCGGTTCAGGCAAGACCACGACGCTCTATTCCACACTGAAGCATCTGGCCACGCCGGCACTCAACGTGTGCACGGTGGAAGACCCGATCGAAATGGTGGCGACCGAGTTCAACCAGATGCAGGTGCAGGCATCGATCGATCTCGATTTCGCCGCCGGCGTGCGCACGCTGCTGCGGCAGGATCCCGACATCATCATGATCGGCGAAATCCGCGATCTGGAAACCGCGCAGATGGCGGTGCAGGCGTCACTCACCGGCCACCTGGTGCTGTCCACGCTGCACACGAATGATGCGCCGAGCGCCATCACCCGCCTGCTCGATCTGGGCGTCCCGCATTACCTGCTGCAATCCACGCTCACCGGCGTGGTGGCGCAACGGCTGGTGCGCACACTGTGCGTCCACTGCAAGGAACCCACCTCGCAGGATCCCCACACGTGGGCGGTGCTGACCCACGGCTGGTCGATGCCGGTGCCGGAGCAGGTGTTCCGCCCGGTGGGCTGCCTGGAGTGTCGCAACACCGGCTTCATGGGTCGCACCGGCATTTACGAAATGATGATGCTGTCCCCGCACTTGCGGGCGCTTGTGTCGGCGCAGCTGGATCTTGGCAAGTTCGGCCAGGCTGCACTGGATGAAGGGATGCGTCCGTTGCGGATCTCGGCGGCGGATCAGGTCGCCAAAGGCCTGACCACCGTGCAGGAAATCCTCACCGTACTGCCCCCGATCGACGCGCTTGGCGACAGCGCACCGTAACCCGCCTCTCTTTCCATCTGCCCTTCCAACCCGCATGAAATTTCCACCCAACCGTTTTCCGCCGTCCAAGCCCGTTCTGGTCATTCGCACCGGTCACGCGCCCAAACCCATCCGCGCCCGACATGGCGACTTCGCCCACTGGTTCTGTCTCGCTGCGCGGTTGCCGTCCAGTCAGGTTCGCGTCATCGACGTGACCGCCGGCGAACGCCTGCCGGCACCCAATGAGGTGGCAGGAGCGCTCATTACCGGTTCGGCCGCGATGGTGACGGAACGCGCGGCGTGGAGCGAACTCACGGCCGGCTGGATCCGCAACGCCATGGATGCGGAACTGCCGATGTTCGGCATCTGCTTTGGCCATCAGCTGATGGCGCACGCCTTGGGCGGTCGTGTCGATTATTTGCCCGGGGGGCGCGAGATTGGCACCCTGCCGATCAACTTCCTGGCCAACGCCCCGCTCGATGCCCTCACCGAGGGAATGCCGACCAGCTTTCGTGCCCACACCACGCACGAGCAAAGCGTTGTGGAAATTCCACCCGAAGCCACCGTGCTCGCCCGCTCCGAGCGCGACCCAAACCACCTGGTGCGCTATGGCAAGCAGGTCTATAGCGCGCAATTCCACCCGGAATTCAATGCCGAGGTCATGCGCGCCTACATCCGGCGCAAACATGCCGACATGCAGCGGGAGGGGTCCGACCCGCGCCAGATCTTCCGCGAGGTGGCAGCCACGCCAGTGGCCCGCGGGTTGTTCCGTCGGTTCGTCCATCTCCACATGAGGCAGAAGGCGGCGCCCTCTCTCGCCGACTCAATAGCGTAGGCGGCGAGCCACGGCATCGCGCGAGAACAGCGCAAACACCAGGCCGACCATGAATCCGCCGATGTGCGCCCACCACACGTAGGCGCCATAACTGGGGCCCGCGTAGCTGAAAAGCAGCTGCAACAGTACCCAGATGCCAATCAGCAAGTAGGCCGGCACGCGGACGAATTCAAGATAGAGCCCCAGCGGCAACACCAGCCCGAGCTTCGCGCGCGGAAACAACGCGACATACGTGCCCACCACCGCCGAGACCGCGCCGCTGCAGCCGATGATCGGCAGCCGCACGCCAGCCAGGGACAAGGCGCCAATCAGATTGGCCACGATCCCGCCGATCACGAACAACGCCAGGAACCGCAACGACCCCAGCGCCCGCTCGCCCGGCAACCCAAAAATAAGCAAAAACAACAGGTTGCTCATCAGATGCAACCACGTGACGTGAATGAACAGCGCGGTAAACAGACGCAGCAACGCAGGGTCAACCAACTGCGGCAACCATGCCTCGTGGGTATCGAAGATATTGGCGGGCACCGTGCCCCATTCCAGCAGCAGCGCGATACGCGTCGGCACAGGCGTCAATGCCAGGCCCACGAAACACATGACACAAAGACACACGATCAGCGCTGTCGCCCAATGCCAACGGGCGCGTCGACGTGTTTCGACATGGACAAACAAGTGCGCACTCCTCAGGTGCGCGACATGGCGCACCTCCCCCATCATAGATGAGCATTAGCTTGCCCATATCGCGCGCACTATGCGGGCGCGGGTCCACCGCGTCGATTCGACGAACAGACCACGCCAGATATCGGCGGGAGCCGTTCTCAAACAAGCTATCCAGGACCCGGACGGTGCACTTCGTCAGCCGGATAAAGGAAGCCGTGCAAAAGAAAACCCCCGCAGCGTGAGCTGCGGGGGTTTTCAGGATAAAGCCCCTGGCGGTGACCTACTCTTGCATGGGCGAGCCACACTACCATCGGCGCATGCGCGTTTCACTTCTGAGTTCGGGATGGGATCAGGTGGTACCACGCCGCTATGGCCGCCAGGGAAGGGGTGGGAGCAGC
>DATJCF010000298.1:0-11851 GCA_035514935.1 Rhodanobacter sp.
GGAGGGACTGGCGGCACCCGATCCGTTGCAGCTCGGCATCGTTGCGGAAGCGGACGGGCGGCTGCTGGATGCCGACGGCAACCCCCAACCCGGGCTCTACGGCATCGGCTCGCTGTTGCGCGGAAACCTGTGGGAATGCACCGCCATGCCCGAAATAAGGGCCGCAGCGAACCGGCTGGCGCAGACATTGGCCGCTTCGGGAGACCCCCCCGGAAGGCAAGCTGCCTCGCGAGTGTGAACTCTGCGACATGCAGCCGTATGGACGTCCATACGGAAGCACCTCCACAAGCATCCTCCGCCCAGTGCCGGTTGCGGATACGCGCACCCGCAGGCCAATGCAGGGTTTTGACCCAAGCGCTTCCGCTCAAGGAAGTGGGGGGCAGGTTCATTGGCCTGATTTGGCTATCATCGATGGTGAACCCGAGCTTTTTTCAGCATACCGGCCACCAGGGGAGCGTCACCATGTCCGACCCACGAACCGCACGTCGCCCGATCCATGCACTGGCCTGCACCCTCGGCCTGGCACTGGTCGCCTGCGTGCTGCCCGCGAATGCCGCCGATGCGCCGGCCACGACGCTGAAGCAGGCATACGCGAACGACTTCCTCGTCGGCACGGCGGTCAATGACGACATTGTCAGCGGCAAGGACGCGGCGTCACAGGCGTTGGTGTTGAAGCATTTCGACGCGATCACGCTGGAGAACGCGATGAAGGTCGAGGTGGTGCATCCGTTGCCCGACAAGTGGGATTTCAAGGCGGCGGACGCGTTTGTCGACTTCGGCCAGAAGTATCACATGTTCATCGTCGGCCATACCCTGGTGTGGCACAACCAGACGCCGGACTGGTTCTTCGAGGATGCCGCCGGCAAGCCGCTGTCCAGCAAGCAACTGGCCGAGCGCATGCGCCAGTACATCGAGAAAGTCGCCGGCCGCTACGCCGGGCGCGTAAACAGCTGGGACGTGGTCAACGAACAGATCGGCGACGACGGCAAGTATCGCGACACCACCTGGGTGCGCGGCATCGGCGATGGCGACGAGTTGATGCGGCTGGCCTTTGCCAACGCCGCGCGCTACGCGCCGAATACGGAGCTGTACTACAACGACTTCAACGCATGGCGGCCGGCGAAGGTCGCCGGCATTGTGCGCATGGTGAAGATGCTCAAGGCCCACGGCATCCGCATCGACGGCGTCGGCATGCAGGGCCACTGGGGCCTGGACTATCCGTCGCTGGCCGACATCAAGGCAGCGATCGACGCGTACGCCGCCGCCGGGGTCAAGGTTTCGATCACCGAGCTGGACGTGGACGTGCTGCCGCTGACCAAGGAGGGCCAGATCATCGGCCAGGGCATGACCCATCCGCAGTTTCAGCTGCCGGAGTTCAAGAAGTTTCTCGACCCCTACCGCGATGGCCTGCCGGCCGCCGTGCAACAGCAGCTGACCGACCGCTACGCCGAGCTGTTCGCGCTGTTCCACCGCGAGCGCGACAAGCTGGCGCGCGTGTCGGTCTGGGGCGTGACCGATGACATGTCGTGGAAGAACGGCTACCCGATTCCCGACCGCACCAATTACCCGCTGCTGTTCGATCGCCACCACCAGCCCAAGCCGGCGCTGGACGCGGTGCTGGCGGTACCGCTGCGGCATTAAGTCGCGGCGGTACACCAAGTGCGTGCGGTGGCTGGCAAGAGATGCCGCCGCTCGCACGATATTGGAAAAAACCGTATATGAAAGCGCCCGCGGCGCATGTATACAGATGAAAATGTTAGCGCTATCCAAGCTATAGCAATTACCGCGGCCAGGCTTGGGGACTTTACTGGTACGCAGAAAAAATGGAGGCGGCGCAGCGGGGGCTGCGTACGCTCCATCCATCGAGAAGGGGAAAACATGAAAAGGAACAGCCAAGAGCTGCTGTTGGGGGAGCGCGCGCGTGTGAACCGCCGGTTTTGCGAGACGCGGCTTGCCGCCGCGATCGCATTGGGCATGGCGCTGGTGGGTGCGCCATGCCTGACACAGGCGCAGGACGCCAACACGGATGCCGCGGCAACGACCGCGCCCGAGTCGGCGGCGATGGCGCCATCCAAGAAGGACGCGGCGGCCAAGCCGGACGTATCGGACATGGGTGCCATCACGGTCACCGGCATCCGCGCCAGCCTGATGTCGGCGCAGTCGCTGAAGCAGAACGCCGACCAGATCATCGACTCGGTGACGGCCACGGACATCAACGCGCTGCCCGACCGCAGCGTCACCGAAACCCTGCAGCGCATCAGCGGCGTCACCGTGGATCATTTCCTGGCCGACGACGACCCGAACCATCCGGCAGCCGAGGGCAGCGGCGTGCTGATCCGCGGCCTGCCCTACGTCGGCAGCCTGCTCAACGGCCGCTCCAGCTTCTCGGCCAACAATGGCCGCGCGCTGGGCTTCCAGGACGTGCCGGCGGAATTGATGGCCGGCGTGGACGTGTACAAGAACCCGTCCGCCGAAATCATCGAAGGCGGCATCGGCGGCACGGTGAATTTGCGTACGCGCATGCCGTTCGATACCGGCAAGACCACCGCGTTCTCCTTCGGCATCAACGACGGCGACATGGCGAAGAAGCACAAGCCGGCGGCCTCGTTCCTGTACAGCAACGTGTGGGAGAGCGACACCTACGGCAAGTTCGGCGCGCTGTTCGACGTGGCGATCTCCGAGCTTTCCACGCGCAGCGACGGTGTGCAGGTACAGCCCTACGTGTTGCGCCCGACCAAGAACGACGGCCCCGACACCTGGTTGCAGGATGCCGACGGCAACTGGCGCAACGACCTCGGCGCCACCGTCGCCGATGGCGCGCCCAATGGCCAGGGTTATGTGCCCGGCGGCGTCAACTGGCGGCGCATGGACATGGATCGCCGCCGCATCGGCCTGTACGGCGGCCTGCAATGGCAGCCGAACGACCGCTGGGAGATCTATTCGCAGTTCTTCCGCTCCAACTACAACCTGCACTGGTCCGAGCACTTCGTGCAGTCCAACGAGGCCAACTTCTACAACCTGCTGCCGGCCGACGGCACCAACTTCACCTATGACGATCGCGGCGTGTTCCAGACGGGCACCGTGACCTCGTCGGCGTGGCGCGGCAGCCCTGCGCTGGGGCCGTTCGGCAACAACGCGTACTACACGACGAACCGCGACGCCCAGCAGTTCACGCAAACCACCGACTGGTCCAACGGCTTCAAGGTCAACCTCACCGACAACGTGATCCTGAGCGGCGACCTGCAGCTGGCGAAATCCATCAGCAACACGCTGGACTTCACCGTCTACAACCAGATCTACATGCCGCCGCTCCAGCTCGACGTCAGCGGCAGCGTGCCCAGCGTGACGGTCACCGACCCGGCCTACCTGGCCGACGGGCACAACTACATCCTGTGGTCCGCCATGGACCATCTCCAGCACGATTACGGCCTGGAACGCGCCGCCAAGATCGACCTGGAGGTCAACTTCGACAGCGCGGTGGTGCGCTCGCTGCGCGTGGGTGTCCGTGCCACCAACAACCACCGCTACAGCAACAACACCAACAGTTCGTACAACTGGGGCGCGCTCAACACGCACTGGCTGACGTACAACTCACCCGAGGACCTGGCCCGCGCCGACACCTTGCCGAGCTGGATGCAGTCTCACGAGACGCTGGGCAACTTCTATCGTGGGGATGCGAACGTACCCACCACGCTGTGGTTCCCCAGCAGCGAGCTGGTCAGCAACTACCGCAAGGCGATTCCCGCGCTGCGCTCGCACGCGCTGGAAGGCGGCATCTGGTGCCCGCAGGAAACCACCGACGGGTCCTGCACACCGGGAAGCCCGATGAGCGACAACAACATGTGGGAGAAGACCCAGGCCGTGTACGGCTCGCTGTATTTCGGCACACCGGACGACCGGTTCGACGGTAACGTCGGCCTGCGCCTGGTGCGTACCAGCGTGCGCTCGAACGGCTCGGTCACCTTCCCTTCGCTCTCCAGCGCCTCCGGCGACTTGGGCGACTGGCCGCAGGACGTACTCGACGTGATGTTCAGCGGCGTGACCGAACCGATGGAAGGCCACACCAGCTACAAGAACGCACTGCCGAGCCTGAACCTGCGCTACAAGCTCACCGACGACTTGCAGTGGCGCTTCGCCGCCGGGCGCGCCATCAGCCGTCCGGCCATCAACCAGCTCAACGCCTATCTGAAAGTGGGCGCCTCGTGGGCGGCGACGCCCGGCGGTCAGTCGACGCTGGCTGGCTGGAAGGCAACGTCCGGCGGCAACCCGGCACTGCGCCCGATGATCTCGGACCAGTTCGACACCTCGCTGGAGTGGTACTTCGCTCCCACCGGACAGCTCTACACCACGCTGTTCCACAAAAAGCTGAAGAACTACATCGCCGACGAGATCTGGCTGCAGAACATCGCCGGCCAGACCCTGCCGGTCAGCGGCCCGGTGAACGCCGGCGACGGTACGGTCAAGGGCTTCGAGATCGGTTACTCGCAGTTCTTCGACTTCCTGCCGGGCGCCTGGCGCGGCTTCGGCGTGCAGGCGAACTACACCTACCTGAAGAGCTCGCGCATCGCCGGCACCACGTCCTGCGACCCGGACCACAACAACGGCAGTTGCGATGCGGAGTTCATCGTCAACAACCAGCCGTTGCCGATGCAGGGCCTGTCGCCGAAGAGCTACAACTTCACGGCGATGTACGAATACGGCAACTGGTCAGCACGACTGGCCTGGTCGTGGCGTGATCGCTACCTGCTCGCCGAGCAGGATTCGGGCGACACCTACGTGCCGGTGTGGAGCGACAGCTTCGGCCAGCTCGACGGTTCGGTGTTCTTCAACATCAACAAGAACGTCAAGGTCGGGCTCCTGCTCAACAACCTGACGAACGCCAAGACCAAGGTACTGATGGGGCCGTCGACGTACGCCAACAGCGACGTCCGCGACAGCAACCCGACGCTGGCTCCGTCCGGCTTCGTGGACCAGAACCGCTACCTGCGCAGCACGTTCGTGAACGATCGCCGTGCCGAAGTGGTGATCCGCGCCACGTTCTGACCCGCCGCACGGCTGTCCGCGCCGCCCACGACGGGGCGCGGACAGTCACGGCGATTACCGCTTGCCGGCGCGTGTGCCGTTCGGCAAGCGGGCTCTTTTCTCTCGATGTATTCCACCGGACCACGGACGCGCGGGGCGACAGCACCCGCGGCCCGCGCGTGGGCCATCGTCAGCCCGGCAGGTAATGCAGCGGCAAGCTCAGCCCACCACCGTGCTCAACAGCAGAACGCCGGCCAGGCCGATCAGCGAGATCGTCGTCTCCATCACCGTCCACGACAGGAAGGTCTGTTTCATGGAGAGGTTGAAAAACTCCTTGAACATCCAGAACGCCGAGTCGTTGACGTGCGAGCCGAATACGCTGCCGCAACCCACCGCCAGCACCATCAGTTCCGGCGAGGCGCCGGTGCTGGCGATCAGCGGGCCGACCACGCCGGCGGCGGTGAGCACGGCCACGGTGGAGGAGCCGATCATCACCCGCAGCAATGCGGTGGCGATCCAGGCGAACAGCAGCGGCGTCATCTGCCAGGTGCGGCTGAGTTCGGCGATGGTGGCGCCCACGCCGCTGTCCACCAGCACCTGCTTGAACACGCCACCGGCGGTGATGATCAGCAGGATCACCGAGATGCCGCTGATGGCCGCGTTGAGCCAGCGTGTCTGCGTTTCCAGCGCCGCACCGCGGCGATAACCCAGCCAGTAGAACGCGGCCACCGTGGCCAGCAGCAACGCGATGGTGGGGTTGCCCAGGAACAGCAGGGTCTCGCGCAGGATGCCTTTGGGCAGCACGCCGTCGGCCAGCACCGAGAGGCCGATCAGCAGCACCGGCGACAGCGCGATCAGGAACGAGCTCCAGGCGCCCGGCGGCGTCTGGTGGGTGGTGGTCGAGCCGGAAAACAGCTCCAGCATGGGCGGGTTGATCGCCTTCATCCGCCGCGCCAGCCACGGGCCGGCCACCACCACCGCGGGTATCGCCAGCAGCGTGCCGTACATCAGGGTGCGGCCCATGTCGGCGCCGAAGGTGTTGACCAGGAACACCGGGCCCGGATGCGGCGGCAGGAAGCAGTGGGTGGTGCTGAGCGAGGCCACGGTGGGAATGGCCAGCTGCAGGATCGGCAAGCCGGTGCGCCGCGCCAGCGAGAAGATCAGCGGGATCAGGATGATGAACCCGGCGTTGAAATACAGCGGTATGCCGACCATGAAACCGGTCAGCAGCAAGGCCCACTGGATGTTGCGCAGGCCCAGCGTGCCAACCAGCGTGGTGGCGATCCTCTCCGCCGCGCCGCTTTCTTCCAGCACCTTGCCCAGCACCGCGCCGAGAATGATCACCAGCGCCAGCCCGGCCAGCGTGCTGCCGACGCCGTGGTCGATGGTTTTCAGCAGCTCCTGCGGCGACATGCCCAGCAGCAGGCCCATCGGGATCGCGGTCAGCAGCAGCGACAGGAACGGGCTGACCTTGCGCGCGGTGAGAAAGATCTGTACCGCGATGGCCGCGGCGATGATGAGAAACGTGACCATCCAGTACTCCCCTGGTGCGAACAGCGTCATGCATGACCGCGACGGCCCGGGCCGACGCTACGTGATGGTGCGCCGGCGCTGGGCGCCGGCTTGATCGATCAACCGGTGCCTTGCTCCCCGCGTTGCCGCGCCAGCGCCTCGCGCCCCGCACGCAGCGTTTCCACGATGGCGTCCACGTCGTACACGCAACCGCCCCAGGTACCGCCGCTGGCTTCCTGCAACGCGGCCCACAGGCGTGTGTCGTTGGGCAGCTTCGGGTGCGGCGCGATCGCCGGATGGATCGCGCGCGTGGCCAGCAAGGCCGTCGCTTGTTCCGGTGGCAACGGCTGTGACGGATCGGTGCCGATGAAATCGATCCGGCCCTGCAAGGTGTTGCGGTCGATCTCGATGCGTACCAGGTCACCGTCGCGCAGCCGCCCGATCGGGCCGCCGGACAAGGCCTCCGGCCCGACATGGCCGATGCACGCACCGGTGGAGACGCCGGAGAAACGCGCGTCGGTGAGCACCGGCACGTGCTTGCCCCAGGGCAGGTATTTCAGCGCGGAGGTGAGCTGGTAGGTCTCCTCCATGCCGGTGCCGGCGGGGCCGCAGCCGGCCAGCACCACCACGTCACCCGCCACCACCGCACCTTCGCCCTTGCGCTTGATCGCCACGATCGCTTCGTGCTCGGACGCGAACACCCGCGCCGGTCCGGTGTGGCGATACACGTTGTCGTCGTCGACCACGCTGGGGTCGATCGAGGTGGCCTTGATCACCGAGCCATCGGGGGCGAGGTTGCCGACCGGGAACACCAGCGCCGACGTGAGCCCCGCGGCGCGCGCCGCGTCCGGGCCCATGATCACGTTGGCTGGATCGATGCCGTCCAGTTCGCGCAGGCGTTCGCGGGCGATGCGTCGCGCGGCGCTGTGTTCCCACCATGCGAGATTCTCGCCGACGGTGCGCCCGCTGACGGTGGGCGCGTCCAGGTGCAGCAGGCCCATCTCGCGCAGATGCAACATCACCTCCGGCACGCCGCCGGCCATGAACACCTGCACCGTGGGATGGTGGCGCGGGCCGTTGGGCAGGGCGTCGACCAGGCGTGGCGTGGCGCGGTTGGCGGCGCTCCAGTCGGCCACCGTGGGCGGCGCCAGCCCGGCCGCGTGGGCGATCGCCGGGACGTGCAGCAACAGGTTGGTGGAGCCACCGAAGGCGGCGTGCACCACCAGTGCATTCTCCAAAGCCTGGCGGGTGAGGATCGCCGACAGCGGCGTGCCGGCCCTGGCCAGGCGCACCAGTGCCAGCGCCGAGCGCCGTGCCATGTCCAGCCATACCGGCTCGCCGGACGGCGCCAGCGCGCTGTGCGGCAGCGCGATGCCCAGCGCCTCGGCGATGACCTGCGAGGTGGCTGCGGTGCCTAGGAACTGGCAGCCGCCGCCGGGCGAGCCGCAGGCGCGGCAACCCATCGCGGCGGCGTGTTGCAGGTCGATCAATCCATGCGCGTAGCGGGCGCCGATGGTCTGCACCTTGGCGGTGTCCTCGGCGCCGCGCGCGGGCAGCGTCACGCCGCCGGGCACGATCACGCCGGGCAGGTCGCTGCTGCCGGCCAGCGCCATCATCATCGCCGGCAGGCCCTTGTCGCAGGTGGCGATGCCGAGCAGGCCGCGGCGGGTGGGCAGCGAACGCACCAGCCGGCGCATCGTCATCGCCGCGTCGTTGCGGTACGGCAGGCTGTCGAACATGCCGGCGGTGCCCTGGGTACGCCCGTCGCAGGGGTCCGAACACATCACCGAGAACGGCAGCCCGCCTTCGGCCGCGATAGTCTCGGCCGCGGCGCGCACCAGCTTGTCGATCTCCCAGTGACCGGTGTGCATGCCCAGCGCGATCGGCTTGCCATCTTCGCCACGCAGGCCGCCCTGGGTGCTGAGGATCAGGTACGGATCGCGCCCGATCTCGCTGGCGCGCCAGCCCATGCCGGCGTTCTGGGTCATGCCGAACAGGTGGCCGCTGGGCGCCTCGCGCATGGTGGCGTCGTCGACCGGCAGGCTGCCGGCCGGGCCTTCACCGGACGTGCGGGTGGCGGCCAGTGCCGCGCCGTCACCCAGGATCGCATCCATGACGGAATCGTCGCTGCGCATGCCGGGACTCACACGTCGGCCGTGGTCGATTGCCCGTCGATCAGGCGCACCAGCGAGCCGGTGGGATTGGCGTCGCGCAGGGCCAACGGCAGCCGGTGCTGGCGCACGTTGTCGTAGCTGTGCAGCGCGGCGAAGCGCAGCAGCGAGGCCGGGATGCCGACGGCGGTGAAGCCGGGATGGCCGGTGGACGGGTACGGACCGCCGTGGTTCTGCGCTGGCGACACCGCCACGCCGGTGGGCATGCGGTCGTTGATCAGGCGGCCGACGCGATGGCGCAGCGCCGGGGCCAGCGCGTCGTACTCGGCATCGTCGGCGCCGCCGGTATCGCTGTAGATGGTGCCGGTGAGATTGCCTTCCAGCGCCTGCGCAATCTGCAGCAACTGCGCCTGCGACTGTGCCTGCACCAGCAGGCTGACCTGGCCGAAGGCCTCGTTCTGCAGGGCACGCGGTGCCTCGATGAAGCGGCTGCCGGAGACCTTCAGCAAGGTCGGCTGGAACGCGTAACCGGCGGTGTCGGTGGCGATCTCGCCGCCGGCCAGCAGCTCGGCGCCGGCAGCGCGCAGCGTGGTCACCGCCTCGGCCACCAGGTGCGGACTGCGCGGGGTCAGCAGCACGCCGGCGGGCGTGGCCGCGGTCAGCCGCTGCATTTCCTGCACGAAGGCGTCGGCATCCGCGCCCGGCGGCAACACCGTCACGCCGGGACGGGTGCAGAACTGGCCCGCGCCCATCGCGCAGGAGGCTGCCAGCTCGGCGGCGATCGCCGCGCCGCGCTCGCGCAGCGCACCGCCCAGCACGAACACCGGGTTGACGCTGGACATCTCCAGGTAGGCCGGCGTGCCGGCCGCGTCGGCGGCGGCCTTGATCGCCATGCCGGCCGGACGGCTGCCGGTGAACGCCACCGCGGCAGTGCGCGGATCGCTCACCACGCGCAGGCCCAGCTCGTTGCTGGTGTGGAAGAACATCTGCACCGCGCCCGTCGGCAGACCGCTGGACTGCAACGCCTCCAATGCGGCCTCGGCCAGCAACAGCGAGGTGTGCGGATGGGCCGGATGCGCCTTGGCGATCACCGGATTGCCGGCGGCGAAGGCCGCGGCGAAATCACCGCCGGAGACACCATTGAAGGCGAACGGGAAATTGTTGGGCCCCAGCACCAGCACCGGGCCGTCCAGCGGCCCCAGCACGGAGCGCAGGTTGACGGCGGTGTCGATCGTGGGTCGGCTCCAGCTGCCGTCGCGCGCGGCCTTGGCGGCCTGGCGCAACTGGCCGGTGGTGCGCGGCAACTCGCCATTGCGCAGGCGTCCTTCGAGCGGCAGGCCGGTCTCGCGATGCGCGGTTTCGACCAGGGCGTCGGCGCGCGCCTCGATGGCGGCGGCGTAGGCGTCGAGGAAGGCGCCGATGCGCTCGCCCGGCAACTGCGCCATCTCGGCGGCGGCACGCTTGCCGGCGTCCAGCATCGCGTCCAGATCGGCCCAGCCGGAGATCGGGTAATCGTGGGCGTCCAGCTCCTGGCCCTGCGTGGGATCGAACGCATGGAAGCTGCCTTCCGGCGCCTGCGCCTGGACCCAGCGGCCGTCGACGAGGATGGGTTGCATGGAAGTGGGGTTGCTCATGATACGGGGTTCTCCAGAACCAGACCGCCGATGTCGATGCTCACGACATCGCCGGACTGCAGGGTGAAAGTCTCGTCCGGCACGATGCCGGTGCCGGTGAACAGAAAGGCGCCGTGGGGGAAGGTCAGCTCGCGGAACAGGTAGCCGGCCAGTTCCTCCAGCGCGCGCTTGATCTGCGAACTGCGGGTTTCCCCGGCGAATACAACCGCGCCACCGCGGCGAATCTGCAGCGCGATGGCCAGGTCGCGCAGGCTGTCGGCCGGGCACAGGCGGATACCCGGGCCGATCGCGCAGGCGCCGTCGTAGACCTTGGCCTGCGGCAGGTACAAGGGGTTTTCGCCCTCGATGCTGCGCGAGGAAACATCGTTGCCCACCGCATAGCCGCGGATGCCGCCGGCGCTGTCCAGCAGCAGCACCAGTTCCGGCTCGGGCACGTTCCAGGCGCTGTCCGCGCGAACCCGGATGGGCTGGCCGTGGCCGCTGGTGCGCCAGCCGCAGGCCTTGAAGAACAGCTCCGGCCGGGCCGCTGCGTACACCTTCTGGTACACGTCGGCGCTCTGCGACTCCGCCTCGCGCGCCATGCGGCTGCTGAGGTAGGTGACGCCGCTGGCCCAGGCTTCCTGCGCATCCTCGATCGGCGCCAGCAGGGCGCCATCGGCCGCCGCGCCGCGGGCGGCCGAGGCCAGTTGCGCGTGCGCCGCCTCGGCCGGCAAGGCCAGCCAGGCCGACAGGCTGAAATCGGCGGGAAGGTAATGGCCGTCCAAAGCCCAGCGTGGGCCGTCGGCGGTGGTGTGGCGAGTCAGGCTGGGATGCATCGGACGCTCCAGGAAGGCGGGGTGAGGAAAGTGGGGTCAGCTATTCAGCGCGTGTCGCACCGCGCCCGGCGTGGCCGGCGCCAGTGCGGCGTGCGCGGCACGCAGCGCGGTGGTGAAACGGGTGTCGCCGGCCAGCGCGCCGAACACGCTGTCCAGCGTCAGGAAGGCATCGATGCCACCCGTCATACCACAGCGCGCCAGGGTGTCGGCCAGCGGATCGACGATGATCACACCGTTGCGCGCCTGGCGCGTCGCGAAGTGCAGCCAGCCCGCGACCGGCAGGCACAAACGTTCGATCGGCCGGCCCGCGGCCAGCGCCTCGGCGATCGTGCCCAGCAGCCGCACCGGAATTTTTTGCGAACCGTCCCAGGCGATCTGCGCCAGCAGGTGGCGGATGGCCGGATTGCGGAAGCGGGCCAGGATGGCGTCGACATAGGCCTGCGGATCGAAACCCGGCAACGCGGGCAGCGACGGCACGATGTCCTCACGCATCAACCGCTCGATGAAGCCGGCCAGCAACGGCTCGGCCATCGCCGCGGACACGGTTTCCAGCTCCATCAGCGAACCGAGATAGGCCAGCGTGGAATGCGGCCCGTTGAGCAGGCGCAGCTTGGCGCGGTCGTAGCCGGCGATGTCGTGGCTGAGGGTGGCGCCGGCGCGCTCGAACGGCGGGCGCTCATTGCAGAAGCGGTCCTCGATCACCCACTGCGTATACGCCTCGCGCTGGATCGGCCAGGCGTCGACGCAACCCAGTGCG
>DATJCF010000299.1:0-5727 GCA_035514935.1 Rhodanobacter sp.
CGCTGTATACATGGCAAGGCCGACCACCCACGAAAAGATCCTGCGCGCCGCACACAAGCTGTTCGACAGCGAAGGCGCGGACGCCGTCACGATGCGGCGCGTGGCGGAGAGCGTCGGCATCACGCCGATGGCGATCTACCGGCACTTCGCGAACCGCGAGGCCTTGCTCAAGCGACTGTCGGACGACAGTTTTGAAGGCGCTGCGCGTGACTGGCAGTCACGCACACAGGATCCCGATGTACGCAAACGGCTGACAGCGCTGCTGGAGCCATACCTCGATTACGCGCTGGCCCATCCGCACCTGTTCGACCATGCTTTCTCGATCCAGCGCGACGACGCGCGCCGGTTCCCCGAGGATTTCCGCGCACGCCGCTCACCCACGCTCAACCTGTTTGCCGACGCGCTGGCCGAAGGCATGCGCGCCGGTGTGCTACGCCAGGACGATCCGTGGGACGTCGCCATGACGCTCTGGGCGCAGGCACACGGCCTGATCGTGCTCTATCGCGCCGGCCGCTTCAGCTACGACGAAACGCAATTTCGTCAGTTCTATTCCGCATCGATCGGGAGATTGCTCGATGGCATCAAGGCCTGATTTTCGTGCGCTGTCGGCGTGGCTGGCAGCGACCGCTCTGTCCGCGCTGGGCTGGTGGTTCGGCAGCGGCCTGCAGCCGTTGTGGTGGGCCACCTGGCTGGCGCCGCTGCCGGTGCTGCTGCTGCTGCTGGCAACACGCAGCCGCGCCCGCTGGGCGGCGCTGGCAGCGTTCGCGGCTTACCTGCTGGGCGGGTTCAACGAGTGGACCTATGCGCGCGACTACATCGGCTTGCCCATCCCAGTGATCGCCGTCGTGCTGGTCATGCCGGCGCTCATGCTCGCCCTCGGCGTACTGCTGTTCCGGCGTCTGTTGCGGCGACAGCACGCGGCGGGCGCGGCACTGGCGGTGCCGGCGGTGTGGGTGGCCATCGAATACCTCAACAGCCTGGTGTCGCCCCACGGTACCTGGGGCAGCATCGCGTACACGCAGATGAACGCGTTGCCGGTGATCCAGGTGGCCGCCATCACCGGCCTCTGGGGCATCAGTTTCCTCGTGCTGTTGTTGCCGGCTGCCGTCGCGACCCAGGCGGTACCGCAGACCTCACGACGCGTCCGCGTGGTGACGATGGCGGTCGCGCTGGCCTTGCTCGTCGCGGCCTTGATCTACGGCGTCGCTCGCCTGCAGGCCCCCGCGCAGACCACGCTGCGGATCGGCCTGGCGTCACTGCAAAAACCGGAACAGCCTTCGCTGCTGGACCCCGCTGGCCAGGCGCTGGAAGCTCGCTACGCGCAGGTGATCCGCCGCCTGGCGAACGAGGGCGCACGGGTCGTGGTGGTTCCGGAAACCTCTTTCGCCACCGACGCGTCCACCGTGCCGGGATTCGCGCAACTGGCGCAGCAGCATGATCTGACACTGAACGTGGGTATCGATTCCGGGGCAGACCCGCACGCCCGGCGCAACCTGTCGATGGTGTTTCAGCCGGGCTTGGCGGCGCCGGCCACCTACGTCAAGCACCACCTGCTCCCCGGACTCGAGTCTTTCACTCCCGGACAGACCTACCGCATGCTGGACGGCACGCCCCGGATCGGGCTGGCGATCTGCAAGGACATGGATTTCCACGACATCGGCCAGGCCTATGCGGCGCGCGGCGCGCAACTGCTGCTGGTGCCGGCGAACGACTTCACCGTGGATGGGTGGCTGCACAGCCGCATGGCAATCCTGCGCAGTGTGGAAAGCGGCTTTGCGCTGGCCCGCGCCGCCCGGAAAGGTCGTCTCACGTTGAGCGACGATCGTGGCCGCGTGCTCGCCGAGGCTTCCAGCGAACGGCGCGATGCCGAACTGGTGGGCGACCTGCCGCTGCGCAGCACGCAGACGCTTTACTCGCGTTGGGGCGACTGGTTCGCCTGGCTGGATTTGGCCGTACTGTTGGCGTTGCTCGGCCTGGCCCGGTTCCCCCCACGCGATTAGACGGCCTTGCCGCCTGCCCCGGCGTGCCGCGGAAACTTCACTTGTCGCGGCGCGACGGCGCCGGCTTGTCGCGCGGCGGCGGCAAGTGCGGCGGCACCGGCACGCCCCAGTAGCGATCGATCAGGCTTTGCTGCTGGGCGCGATCACGGTCGCGTCGTGCATCGTCCGCACGGTCGAACTGCCGGCCGGCGGACGGGTTGTTCGCATATGGCTGCCTGGCCACGTCCGACACGCTCTGTTGCAGTTGTCCGCGCAGTTGGCTTTGCTGGAATTCCTTGCGCAGCTGCTGTTGCTGCACCTGCTGCTGGAATTGCAGATTGGGCCGTGGCGGGATGGGCGCTACCCGCAGCGGCGGCGCGGTTCTGGGAACCGGTGGCGCGGTCGGTTTGTGCTGCACGGCTTGTTGCGGCGCGGCCAGGGCAATACCCAGCGGCAGCGCCAGGCTGAGGCCAGCGAGCCAGCGGATACGTGTGTCAAAACGGGTGCGTAGCCATGTCATGGTCATGCATCTGCGCGATCATGGAGGAATCGTTCCGCTCCATTTTCAGGCATTGCACATGAACATCCTGTTTCGCCTGCTGTGCGCGTTGCTGCTCGCGCTCGGCGCCGGCTGCGCCACGCAGTCGCCCAGCACGGGCCAAACTGCCAGCGCTCATCCGCTCCTGCTGATCTCGATCGACGGTTACCGCCCCGACTACCTCACACGGGGGCTGAGCCCGACACTGGCGATGCTGGCGCGCGATGGCGTGCGGGCGCAGTCGATGCAGCCCTCGTTTCCGTCGCTGACGTTTCCCAACCACTACACGCTGGTCACCGGCCTGCGCCCGGACCATCACGGCGTGGTCAACAACACCATGTTCGATCCGCAACTGGGCAAGTTCTCGCTGGGCAACCGGCAGGCGGTGAGCGATGGCCGCTGGTGGGATCAGGGCATGCCGCTCTGGGAGACCGCCGATCGCCACGGCCTGCGCACCGCTACCATGTTCTGGCCCGGTTCGGAAGCGGATATCCACGGCAAGCATCCGGATTACTGGAAGCCGTACGACGGCGCCATCACGCCCGACCAGCGTGTGGATCAGGTGCTGGCATGGCTGGATCTGCCCGCGAACCAGCGGCCAAGTTTTCTCACCCTGTATTTCGATGGCGTCGACCACGCCGGCCATCGCTACGGCCCGGATTCACCGCAGGTGGACGACGCGCTGCGCGGTACCGATGCCGCGCTGGCGCGGTTGGTGAAGGGTTTGCGGCAGCGCGGCCTGTTCAACCGCATCAACCTGATCGTGCTGTCCGACCACGGCATGGCCAGCGTGCCGCTGCAGAACAGCGTGCTGATCGACAAGCTGATCCCGCTGGATCAGGTGAAGACGGTAAGCCTGGGTGTGCTGGCCGGTTTCAATCCGCTGTCGGATTCGCCCGCCGCGCAGGCCGCGTTCACCCGCCTCGAGAAGAAACTGGAGCAACCGCAGCCGAACATGGATTGCTGGGACAAGACGCGCGTACCGGCGCGCTTCGACTACGGCCACAACGCCCGCGTGCCGCAACTGTTGTGTTCGGCGCATGTGGGCTGGCGCATCACCACCACGGCGTACATGGCCAGTCACAAGGGCCGCGTCAGCGTGGGCGAGCATGGCTACGACAATGCCGCACCCGCCATGCAGGCGCTGTTCGTGGCGCACGGGCCGGATTTCCGTGCCCACCTCACGGTGGGCCCGTTTGCGAACGTGGATGTCTATCCGTTGATGGCGCACCTGCTGGGCATTCCTGCGTTGCCGAACGATGGTGATTACACGGCGGTGGAGGACATGCTGCGTCCGGCGTCACGCTGAAACCTGACGAACGGCCGCCACCCACCTTCCCGCAAGTTACACTTGCCCGCTTGTCTCCACGTCATCGCCGCTGGCGACCGTGCCCGCCGACGCCATGGCGCGGGCACGCCTGCGCAGCGGCAAGATTGCCCTATGTCGAAACCCCTGCCGCACCCGCCCCTGCCCACCACACCGAAACAGCGCCGCTACTGGACGCCACCGGATGGTTCGGCGCGCGCGCTGCTGATCGCCGAAACCGCCCGTGCGCATCCGGGGCCGGTGGTTGCGGTGACGCGCGACACCCAACGCGCCCGCGCGCTGGAAGACGAGCTGCGCGTGTTCTGCGGCAGCTTGCCGGTGCTGCATTTCCCCGACTGGGAAACCCTGCCCTACGACGTGTTCAGCCCGCATCCGGAGATCGTGTCGCAGCGCATCGCCACGCTGTACCGGTTGCCCACCACCCAGCGCGGTGTGCTGGTGGTGCCGGTGGCCACGCTGATGCAGCGGATCGCCCCGCGCAGCCACATCACCGGCGCCGGCCTGGTGCTGGACAAGGGCCAGAAGCTGGACCTGGCGCACGAGCAGCGGCGGCTGGAAGCAGCGGGCTACCGGCACGTGCCGCAGGTCGCCGAACCGGGTGATTTCGCGGTGCGGGGCGCGCTGATCGACATCTACCCGATGGGCAGCGACGAGCCCTACCGCATCGAGCTGTTCGATGACGAGGTGGAGTCGATCCGCAGCTTCGACCCCGAAAGCCAGCGCTCGCAGCAGCAGGTGGAAAAGATCGAGCTGCTGCCCGCGCGCGAATTCCCGCTCACCGAGGAATCGGCCAAGTCGTTCCGCAGCAACCTGCGCGAGCGCTTTCCCATCGACGTGCGCCGCTGCCCGCTGTACCAGGACATCAAGGAAGGCGTCACACCCGGCGGCATCGAGTACTACCTGCCGCTGTTCTTTCCTGCAAAGAGTCCGCACATGGATGTGCGGGGTGTTGCGGTGGACCCGCATGAAAATAATGGTACCGCCACGCTGTTCGACTATCTCGCCGACGACGCCTTGTTCGTGCTGGGCGAAGGCGCAGGCGAGGCGGCCGACCAGTTCTGGACGCAGACCGCCGAACGCTACGACCAGCGCGCCCACGACATCGAGCGCCCGGTGCTGCCGCCGGCCGAGCTGTACCTGCCGCCGGAGCAATGGCGCGCGCAGCTCAACAAGCGGCTGCGGGTGGAAGTGGTCGAGCCCGGCCACGAGCACGCCGTGGCCGTGGGCACGCAACCCGCGCCGGACGTGCCGCTCAATCGCAAGGGCGAGGAGCCCGGCACCTCGCTGCGGCATTTCCTGGCCAGCTATCCGGGCCGCGTGCTGATCGCGGCCGATTCGGCGGGCCGGCGCGAGGCGTTGATCGAGACGCTGGCGGCGGCGGGGTTGAAGCCCGAGGCCGTCGAGAGCTGGCAGGCATTCCTCTCCCCCGACGGTGCCGGGGGAGAGGGAGCAGGTTCGCGCTTCGCCATCACTATTGCCGGGCTTGAGCAGGGCTTTGCGCTGACCAAGCCACAAATCACCGTGCTCACCGAGCGCGAGCTCTACGGCGAGCGCGTGCGCAGCGAGCGCGACCGCAAGCGCCGTCGCGGCACCGCGCGTGATCCGGAAAGCATCATCCGCGATCTCACCGAGCTCACCATCGGTGCGCCGATCGTGCACGTCGATCACGGCGTGGGTCGCTACCAGGGCCTGGTGTCGATGGACGTGGGCGGCATGGATGGCGAGTTCCTCACCATCGAATACGCCAAGGGCGACAAGCTGTACGTGCCGGTGGCGCAGTTGGGCCTGGTCAGCCGCTACTCCGGCACCGCGCCGGAACTGGCGCCGCTGCATTCGCTGGGCGGCGACGCGTGGGAACGCGCGCGCAAGAAAGCCGCCGAAAA
>DATJCF010000300.1:0-7690 GCA_035514935.1 Rhodanobacter sp.
GCGTTGAATCCGGCCCCTGCGTCTTGTCGCGGCGACGCAGCAGCGCGTACAGCACCGGCATCACCAGCAGCACCAGCGGCAGCTGCACCAGCATGCCGGAGATGATGGCGATGGCCAGCGGCTGCTGCATCTGCGAGCCCCGGCCGATGGCGAGCGCCAGCGGCATCAGTGTGAGGATCGCCGCCAGCGTGGACATCAGGATCGGCCGCGTGCGGTGTTTGCCGGCCGCGTGCAGCGCGTCGTGCAGTTCGTGTTCCTTTTCCGCTTCCTGCAGTTCGGAGAAATAGAAGATCGCCAGCTCGGTGACGATACCGACGATCATCGTCATGCCCATCATCGCCGAGATGTTCAGTTCGATGCCGGTGACCCACAAGCCGACGAACACGGCGGGAATGGCCAGCAGCGGCATCGCCAGAATGGTGATGGCCACGCGGAAACTTTCGTACAGGAACAGCAGCAGGGTGAACACCAGCGCGATCGCCGCCGCCATCACGATCATCAAGCCGCGAAACGCCTGCTGCTGCTGCTGGTAGGTGCCGCCCAACTGATAGACCACGCCCCTGGGCAGCAGGTCGGGGGTGCCCATCACCTTTTTCACGTCGGCAACGGCGGCGCCCAGGCTGCGGCCGCTGAGACGGCCGGTCACCGAAACCGTTCGCTTCAGGTTGATCCGCGCGATCTCCGGCTGGCCGTGCACCGGGGTGATGGTGGCCACACGCGACAGCGGCAACATGTGGCCATCGGGGGCGCGGATCAGCGACTGGTCGATCTGCTCGATGCGCCGGTGCGCGCTTTCCGGCAGCCGCACGCGCACGCCCACCAGCTTGTCGCCCTCGAGCATGCTGGCGGCGACCGTGCCGTCGACTGCCGCGGCCACCTGGTCGGTGACGCTGACCGGGTCGAGCCCTTCGAGTGCGGCCCTGGTTTCGTCCACCTTGATGGTCAGCGCATCGCCGGCCGGGTTGATGCCATCGAGCACGCTGACCACGCCATCGATCCTGCTGATTTTCGCGGCGACCTTTTTCGCGGTGGCGTTCAAGGTGGCGGCGTCGGCACCGGAAAGCTGCACGTCGATCGGCTGCGGCACCGCGACCAGGTCGCCGATCAGGTCCTCCATCAACTGCGCCACGTCGACGTCCAGCCCTGGCACCTGCCTTTCTATCTGGCTGCGTACCGTTTCCATCACCTGCTCGGTCGAGGGCCGCGCGCCGTTCTTCAGGCGCACGAACAAATCACCGGTATTCGCTTCGGTCAGACCGCCGCCCAGTTGCAGGCCGGTGCGCCGCGAGTAGGTGTCGACGTGGGGATTGGCGCGGATGATGGCTTCGACCTGCTGCAGCAGGCGGTCGGTTTCCTCCAGCGAGGTGCCCGGTGGCGACAGGTAGTCGAGGATGAAGCCGCCCTCGTCCATCTTCGGCATGAAGCCGGAGCCGACCTGGGTGAAAGCCAGGCCGCCGAGCGCGAGCAGCGGGACGATGATGACCAGCACCAGCCACGGTCGCGTCAACCCGCGCGCCAGCGTGTTCTGGTAGCCGGCCATCATGCGGCGGGCGAATCGGCCTTGCGTGGGTTCGGCAAGATGTTTCCGATCGAGAAAGCGCTCGGCCAGCAGCGGCACCGCGACCCAGGTCAGCAGCCAGGAAATGATCAGCGCGCTGGCCATGGTCAGCGACAGCGCCTTGAAGAACGCGCCGGTCACGCCGGTCAGGAACGCCAGCGGCAGGAAGATCACGATGGTGGCGGCGCTGGAGCCGGTCAGCGGCCGGGTGAATTCCCACGCCGCTTCGGCTACGCGCTGGTGGATCTCGCCGGCACCGCCGGCGGCCCGACGCATGATGTGTTCCAGCATCACGATGATGTCGTCGATGATCAGAGCGACTGCCGCCGCCATGCCGCCCAGGGTCATCATGTTGAAACTCATGCCGAGCACGGACAGCAGCAGCACGGTGATCGCCAGCACCGCCGGCACCACGATCAGCGCGATCAGGATCACCCGCGTGTTGCGCAGGAACACGAACAGCACCAGCCCGGCCAGCACGATGCCGATCAGGATCGCGTCACGCACGCTGCTGGCCGCTGCCGTCACCAGCTGGGTCTGGTCGTACCAGTTGGCGATGTGCACGCCCGCGGGCAGTTGTGGTGCGTAGTCGGCCAACCTCTGCCTCACGTCCCTGGCGATCTGCACGCTGTTGCCGCCGGGCTGCTGATAGACCTGCAGCAGCACCGCGTTCTGGCCATCGGCGTTGACCCGGATCCACTGCGGCACATGGCCGAGGCTGACCCGCGCCACATCCTTCAGGCGGATGATGCCGCCCGGGCCGGCACGCACCACGATGTCGCCCAGCGCGGCAAGCGTGGTCGGCTGGTTGTCGGCCAGCAGCAGGTACAGCTTGTAGTGATCCGACACGCGGCCCATCGCCTGGATCGTGGCCGCGTTGCTCACCGCCGTGGTCACGTCGGCCAGGCTCAGGTCCAGCGCGCGCAACTTCTGCGGGTCCACGTCGGCATGGAACTCGGCCGCATCGCCGCCTTGCACGTCGACGTTCGCCACACCGGTGATGGCGCTGAGCAGCGGACGCAGTTGGTACCGGGCCAGGTCGTGCAGGTCGCTTGGCGACAGCGTGTGCGAGCGCAGGCTGAAACCGAGTTCGGGGAAGGTGGTGGGGTCCATGCGCCGGGTGGTCAGCTGCGTGCCGGCCGGCAATTGCGCCAGCGCCTGGCTGGCGGCGCCGTTGATCTCCTGCAGCGCCGCGTTCATGTCGAAGCCCCAGTCGAAACTGACCTCGATCTGCGCACTGCCACGACTGGTGGTGGACTTCACGTCGCGCACGCCACGTACCCGGCGCACCGCCACCTCGACCGGCGTGGTCACCTGGATGGCCATTTGGTCGGCCGGCCGATCACCGGCATCGATGGTCATCTGCACGCGCGGAAACGCGACGTCGGGAAACAGCGCCACCGGCATGAAGAATGCGCTGGCGATGCCGCCCATGGCCAGCATGAAAACCAGAAAAAGCAACGAGCGGCGGTGCCGCTGCATCCATACGCTGAAGTTCACTTCGACGAACCTGCACTGGCGGGAGGCTGCGTAGCGGCGGCGGGCGAAGCCGCCACGCCGGTCTTCTGCGCGCCGACCGTTACCGCGTCACCGTCGCCGAGTTCGTAGACGCCCAGCACCACGATCGGCGCGTGCGGGTCGATCGATCCCTGCACCCCGACGGTGTCGCCATCGGGGCTGCGCAGCATCACGTCGACGCGTTTGGCATGGCCGTCGTGGACCTGAAAAAGATAATCGCCCTGGTCGTCGTGCAGCACTGCGTTGCGCGGCACGGCCCACGCGCGGAAATCGCCGGTGTCGATCCGCGCCGTCACGGCGGTGCCGGCCACCAGCCCGGCACCCGCGCCGGCGGGCAGCTCGACCTGCGCCGGCAGCAGGTGGCTCTGTGGATCGATCGACTGGCCGACCATGCGCAGCGTGCCGACGAAAGTTTCCGCGGGCGCGTAGACACTCTTCAATTGCACCGGCATGCCCGCCTTCAGCTTCCCGCCACTTTGCGGTTGCACGCCGAGTTGCACCACCAGCGCGTGCGCCGGCGTGAAGTCCAGCAGTGGCGCGTTTGCCGCCGCGCGCTCACCCAGCTTCACATGCAACGCGGTCACCACGCCGTCGGCCGGTGCCGTCACCACTTCGCTGGCGCTGCCGCCGCCGATGGCCTTCTGGGCCTCCAGCGCGGCCTGCGCATCAGCCAGGCTCTTGCGGGAGGCGGCCAGTTGGGACTGCGTGGCCAGCCGCTGCGTCGCGAGTTTTTCGGTGCGCTGCAGGTCGCCGCGCGCCAGGCTCAGCGCCGCCCGCGCCTGCTGGAAGGCCTGGCGCGTGGCCGGGTCGGGACTGATGGTCAACAGCGTCTCGCCACGTTGCACGCGTTGTCCCGCATTGGCGGTCACGCTGACGACCTGGCCGCCGTGGGCCAGGCTCAACGTGCGCGCGCGGTTCGGATCGCCCACGGCGGTGCCGATGGCCTCGATCGTGTCGTGGAAGAGCTGCTGTCGCGGCGCCATGGTGGTGACGGTCACCGTATTGCTGTCGTCGGTGGGCTGGGGCGTGATTGCGCCGTCGCAGCCGGCCAGCAGGCCGAGCACGGCAAGGGCGCCGAGGTACGAAGTCAGGCGACGGCGGATCATGGGGAAGGTTTCCTGGCGACGGGAATGTCGGTGCTACCCAGCAGCGCCTGCAGTGCAACGGCAGCATTGGCGCGCTGCTGGCGGAAGCTGAGCAGATCGAGATCGGCGCCGAGTGCGTTGCTGCGGATGGCAAGGTACGTGGGCCAATCCAGCAACTGCTCGCGCCATGCCGTTTCGGCCGAGCGACGCGCCGCGTCAAGCTGATGGACGTGGGCGATGAGCGGTGCGCGTTGCGCATCCAGCGTGGCCAGGTCGGCCTGCAGGCGCTGCACATCGCTGCGGGCGGTGAGCACGCGCTCATCGTACGCATCCTTCAGCTGCACGCGGGTGGCGCGTTCGATCGCGATGTTGCCGCGGTTGCGGTTGAACAAGGGCAGGTTGATACCGATGCTGAAACCCCTGGTGTAGACGGCGCTGGTGTCGCGTGCGGTGTTGAAGCCCAGCGTAAGTGCGGGGAACTGCGCCAGGATGGCGCCGCGCAGCGCGGCGTCCTGCGCCGCATAGCCGGCCTTCAGCGCGAGCAGGTCAGGCCGGCGCGCGGGCAGGTCGGCCAGTGCCTGCCGGATTTGCGCGGCAGTGGGTTGAAGGGGATCGGTGCCATCCACCAGTTCGATCGGCGCGCTGGCGGCCAACCCCAGCAACACGTGCAGATCGCTCTGCGCCTGGTGCCATTGCGTTGCCGTGTCGCCGAGACGTTTGCGCACATCGGCGTCGGCATTGAGCCCGGCGCTGGCCGTGTCGTAGCTGAGGTTGCCTTCCTGCAGCGCCATTTGCACATGGCGATCCACCGGCGTCAGTGCATCCGCTTCCACCTGCAACCGATGTCGTTGCGCGCGCAGCGAGACGACCTGATCGAACAGCTGGCGCGCCTGCGTCACCGTCTGCCATTCCGCCCACAGCAGATCCAGGTTGACCTGCTCGACCTGGCTGCGCGCCTCGGACGTGCGCGAGGAGCGTGTGAGCAACGCGCTGATGTCCTCGCTGATGCCGAGGTTGAACGCCTTGGTCAGGCCCGGTCCGGAATGCTGCGGGAAGTCCGCGCCCAGCGTCAATTGCGGGTCGGGCAGCAGGCCGGCCGCGAACGCCTGCGCGCGGGCCAGCCCCAGTTCGTCGCGCCTGAGTTTCAGCGCCGGGCTGTTTGCCACCGCCAGCATTGCCACCTCGGTCGCATCCAGACCATCGGACGGATCGAAGCGATGCGTCGACAGCGCGGGCAGCGGCATCGCCGACGTCGGAGCCGTGAGTTGCGCCACGCTGGATGCGCCGCGCCCATCACCCAGCGGTAGGGCGAAGTAGGTGGCGCAGCCCGTCAGGATCAGCAGGGTGCCGATCAACAGGCCGATGCGGATGCAGTGGCGAAGTGAACTGCGAGCGGCCGGGCGCGGGCGCGCGCCGGTAGTTGTCGCGAACGGATCGGTACGCGTGCGAAGAGGAGTGGCGTCTGGCGGGCGGATTCTGGTGGTCACTTGAAATGATGGATGAAGCCGACCTGGAAGCCGCCTGGCAGCCAGCCGATGATCAGCGGAGATTGTCGATGTGCCGCCCACAAACCCGCCCCGGTGCCGATCGCCGCACCCACCAGCACGTCGCTTTGCCAGTGACCGTGGGTTTTCACTCTGGCGACCGCGTCGTAGACAGGCAGCAAGGCCAGGGCGTAGACCGCCGGGTGGTCGCTGCCGTAGTTCACCATGAAGGGTGTGACCGCCGCGGATATGGCGGCCACCTCGCCGCTGGGGAAACTTTGTGCGTGGGTGCCGGCAAAGAAGCGGTCGGGATCGCTGGTTTGCGAGGGTCGTTCGCGCTGGAAGGTCAGCTTCAGCCCTTCCGTGGACAGGCCGGTTACCGCGAGGGCGTCCACCGAGCGCCAGAAGGTGTCGCCCAGCTCGTCCTGATTACCGAACGCCAGCGCACCGCCGACCACGGTGGCGAGGGTGCCGTAGATCAGCACGTTCTGGTTCGAGCGCTTCCAGAGCCCGCGGTTGTCAAAGTGGATGCGGTGATCAATGCCGAGTGGGCCACCGGCCGCGAAGGCGTTCGGGGCGGCCACGATGGCGAGGCCGAACAACAGGATAGGCAGCGCGCGCATGTCCACACCCTCCCGGCCAGCAAGCCCGCTGGTTTCTATTGGGCGACGCTACGCGCGCCAGCTTTTCGTTGGCTTAGAAACCAGGAAAGGCGCTGGAAAGGCAGCGTTCCTAAGCTGCGCTGAACTGCTGCCGTTGTGAGTTCGCGATGCCCGTATCCGGCTGGACCATCCTGTGCGATTTCGACGGCACCATTTCCGTCGAGGACGTGATCGACTCGCTGCTGGATCGTTTCGGCCGACCCGGCTGGGAAGCGCTGGAGCGGGACTGGCGCGCCGGCCGCATCGGCTCGCGCGAATGCATGGCCGGGCAGGTCGACCTGCTGCAGATGAGCCGCGCCGAACTGGACGCGCACCTGGCCGAGGTGTGGATCGATCACGCCTTCCCCGGCTTCGTGGCGAAAGCGCGCGAACTCGGCGTGCCGATCCGCGTGATCAGCGACGGACTCGACTACGCGATCCACCGGATTCTTGCCCGCTACGGCCTGGATGATTTGCCGCTGGCGGCCAACCACCTGGCACCGGCCGAGCCGCCACGGCAATGGCAGCTGACCTCACCGTTCCAGGCCGACGGCTGCCGCAGTGGCACATGCAAATGCGCCTGCGTGGCGCAGGCCGGCGAAAGCGGCGCCAGGACCTTGCTGATCGGTGACGGCGCCTCGGATTTCTGCGCGGCCGACCGCGTCGATTTCGTATTCGCCAAGCATCGCCTGATCGAGCACTGCCGCGCCGCCGGCATTCCCTACGTGCCGATCACCGGCTTCGAGGATGCACTCGAATTTCTGCCGCAACTGCTCGATGGCCGCCTGCCCGAACTCCCGCGCGTCGTGACCTTGTCGGCAGCCTGAGCCGCGCGCAGGCGCACTGCTTCTCCCCTTGGTTTTCCCCGACACCGGACCTCCCGATGAATGTTTTCGACAAGAACACTTCCGTGCTGATCGACGACGCGCAGCTGCTCGCCGACGAGGCGAAATACAGCTCGTTCGGCGACACCGTGCATTACGTCGACCCGCCGAAGATCTTTCGCACCTGCGACGGCAGCTACATGTACGACAGCGCCGGTACGCCGTTCCTCGACCTGCAGATGTGGTACTCGGCGGTCAACTTCGGCTACGGCAACAAGCGCCTCAACCATGTGCTGAAAAACCAGATCGACCTGCTGCCGCAGGTGGCCAGCCAGTACCTGCACCAGAGCCGCATCGAGCTGGCCAAGACGGTGGCGCTGGATGCGAAGAAGAAATTCGGTCTGGATGGCCGCGTGCATTTCAACGTGGGCGGCGCGCAGGCGATCGAGGATTCGCTGAAGATCGTGCGCAACGCGCGCAACGGCAAGAGCCTGATGTTCGCGTTCGAGGGCGGCTACCACGGCCGCACCCTGGGCGCCTCGTCGATCACCTCCAGCTACCGCTACCGCCGCCGCTTCGG